>UQPD01000022.1 GCA_900542795.1 uncultured Prevotella sp.
TATTACTTATTACTTGATTTTCATTAGTCTGTATTACTTATTACTTATTACTTGATTTTCATTAGTCTGTATTACTTATTACTTATTACTTGAATTTCATTAGAATGTAATACTTAATACTTAATCCTTAATACTTAATTCTGTTTTGTTTAGATTCTTCTTTTTACTCCTGATACTCCTCATACTACCCGACTGGTTTATATGGTGGAATTTCACCCGTGAGCAAAGCATATGGCGCACGGTGTTAGTAGTGTTGCCTACTATAATCACTTTAGTATGCATGGTACTATTGTTGTGTCATGTACGTGCCTCTTTACTTATGCAATGGGCATTCATTCTCATTATTTGTGTAAGCGTGCCCAAGGCTGTGTTTATGGTAACGTGGCTTGTAGGTCGAGGCATTATTTGGCACAACGAAACCGCTTTACCCATGCTTCGTACCGTCTCTATAGCACTTTCGGTGCTTATGGCAGCACTTCAAGTGTATGGCACAGGCTGGGGATGGCGTCATTTGCAAGTGCAGCGAACCCATCTTAAAGTACGCCAGTTGCCTTCAGCCTTTAACAATTATAAGATAGTGCAGATTTCCGACCTTCATCTCGGAACCTATGCAGGCGACACTTCATTGATGAAGGCACTTGTGGACAGTGTCAATCGTGAACAGCCCGATTTGATAGTATTTACTGGCGATTTGGTAAATATGGCATCGGCAGAGGCTGTACCCTTTGTGCAAACGCTCAAACATCTGCGAGCTACCGATGGTGTACTTTCAGTGCTTGGTAATCATGATTATTGCATGTACCAGCCAGGACTTACACCAGCGCAACTCAAGGCAGAGGTAAAACGCATTGTGCGCATACAGCGTGCTATGGGATGGAATGTCTTGCTTAATACGCATCAACCCATTGTGCGAGGTGCCGACACCTTGTATGTGGCAGGAGTTGAAAACATTGGTAAACGTCCTTTCCCATCGCAAGGCAATTTAGAAAAAGCCATAGAGGGCATTCCGTCTAATGGTTGCACCATATTGTTAAGTCACGACCCTTGGCATTGGCGCAATGGCGTGATAGGAAAGAATGTGGCGCTTACGCTTGCAGGACATACACATGGTTTACAAATGCAAATAGGTAGATTCTCGCCTGCTGCTTGGTTTATGCCAGAGTGGGGTGGACTTTATCGCGAAAAGAATCAACAACTATTTGTGTCTATTGGTGTGGGCGGTGGCGTTCCTTATCGTTTGGGCGCATGGCCTAAAATAGAATTGCTTACCTTGCATAATTGATTTTCTTATATTACAGGTAGCCCGAAAAAAGTGTAAAGGCAACAACCATGTGTGCATAACTTGCACACATGGTTGTTGCCTTCATACTTTGGGATTAGAGGTGTTTTTATCCCCCTCCATTATTAAACCACCCTTACTTTTGCGATAAGTTTGCGCAATGTGCCGTTACCGATAATAGGAGCATGGGCATCTTCGGGGAACATAATGTAGAATTGTCCAGGCTTAACAGTGAAATAAGTAGAAGCCTTTTGGGCATAAAGTGCGAAGTCGCGTTTCACATCAAAAGGCTCATTGCTTGGCACTTCTAAATCGTCAAGAGGGGTCCAACCTACAATCTCCTCGCCACTCAGTGGAATGTGAATGTCAATGTATTGGCGGTGAATTTCTAATACCTGTTCACTTTGTGTGCGTAGTTCAGCATCGTCAATGTTGATAAAGATGTTGTCAGCATCGAGTGTAATGCGTCCTGTGGGAACCTTGCTCAGGTCGTTCTGTTTGAGATAGTCGAACACAGATTTAAAACTCGGATGTAGCGCCTCAATGAGGTGGCTATCTGATAGCTTGGATAGAATCATGGTAGAAATTTTTGGATTAAATATGAGAAAAATGCTGCACAGAACAGCTTCGATGTACAAATGTAATTATTAAAAACGAATTATATGTAACTTTGCACTCGAAACTAAACAAAAGACTAAACAAAAAACTAAACTACAAAGAAAACAGAATGGAAAATAAGATGTCGTTGGGCAACTGGCTTTCCTTGCTTGGACTAACCTTTGCCACCTTTATTTTCAATACCTCAGAGTTTATTCCCATTGGTTTGCTCACCGATATAAAAAACGATTTCGGGTTAACTGAGGCAACTGTGGGTATGCTTATTTCCGTGTACGCTTGGGCTGTCATGATATTGTCGTTGCCCTTGATGCTCTTAGTGTCGAAGATGGAGATGAAGCGATTGATGCTTTGGTTGTTAGGACTTTTTACTGTTTTTCAATTCATGTCCTTTGCTTCAACCAGTTATGCCATGTTGATGTGTTCTCGTATAGGTGTGGCTTGTGCGCATGCAGTGTTTTGGTCGGTTATTTCGCCCATAGCAGTTCGCATTGTGCCCGATAAATATCGTTCCATAGCTTTGAGTATGGTCGTAACAGGTTCGTCTGTTGCTATGATTTTAGGCATGCCTTTAGGTAGAATTATCGGTTTGCATGTGGGGTGGCGTATGACCTTTATGAGCATAGGCATTTTCTCAGCCTTCACGCTTATCTATATGGCGTGGCGTTTACCCAAGGTGCCAAGTCGAGGTGGATTCTCTCCTAAAAAGTTGCCTGCTTTGCTCAAACAGCAAGGCATCATCGGATTGTATATTTTTACGTTGCTCATCTCCAGCTCTTATTATGTGGCATATAGCTACATCGAGCCATTCTTAAAACAAGTATCTCATCTGGCAGATGGTTGGGTAACAACGGCTTTGATGGTATATGGTGGTGCAGGATTTTTGGGTAGCATTGCTTTTTCAAAATATTACAATCGCAACCGCAAACTATTTATCACGCTGATAGTAGCTGCCATGACCCTTTGCTTATTCTTGCTCTATCCTGTTTCGGGTGGAGGCATTATCCCCATCGTAATCGTGTTATGTGTGTGGGGAGCCACATCCACAGCTTACAATGTAGCGATGCAGAGCAATGTGATATTGATTACAACCCCCGAAAGTACCTCAGTTGCCATGTCCATCTTTTCAGGTATATTCAACTTAGGCATCGGTAGTGGTGCCTTTGTGGGTGGCATAATCTGTTCGCAATATTCCATCTCTTACATAGGCTATGCAGGTGCCGTCTTTGGTCTTGCTGGCTTAATCTATTGGATGTTTAGATTAGGAAGTAGGGTGTAAAATTTATCTTTCACGCGCCAGCCTCACCCCGATAGGGGTGATATATGGTAGCCAGGTATGAGAGTTCGGGGGGAGCTTGTCCCCCCGAACTCTCATGCCTGGTTTCAGTATGCAATAAAACCAAACTTCGCACGCCGTAGGTGTGCAATTGGGCCTAGGCGTATAGCCGTTTTCATAGGATACGCATATCATGTTTTAAATGTACGATTCATTGAGGGCAAATAATAACTTAAAAATACAACGTCAATGAAAACGGCTGTTCGCCTAGGCCCAATTGCACACCTACGGCGTGCGAAGTACATCGGGAACATATCCAATAACCAGGCATGAGAGTTCGGGGATAAACCCTCACTCTCATACCTGGCTACCTTATATCACCCCTAACGGGGTGAGGATGACGCAAGTATGACTTATTACCTATTACTTATTACTTGACTTATTACTTATTACTTGTATACACATAGTTTGTATTACTTATTACTTATTACCTATTACTTGTATACACATATTTTGCTTCTTAAAGCAGAAACCGCCAATTGTGCATCGCGTTCAGCCTCCAGTTGGCTTGTACGCGCAGTGTAATAAAACGAAAGTTCAAGGAGATAATCAAGCAGTGAAATCTGTCCTAACTCGAGCGAACGACGTAGCAACTGATCATTATTCATCAGCTGCATATCCTTTTGCAGCGCATTGGCAGCCTGTTGCAACTGTTGAGCCGAAGCATACAGCTTAGCAACCTGAGCACGCTCCTGATAAATCACATCGTCCACAGTTAAACGATTTGCAGCCAATTCAGCCTCAGCTTTACGAATTTTTTTTCGCGAATTGCCCCAAAGAGGCACAGAAAAACCAAGTGAAAGACCACTGTAATTATTCTGCTTGATGTATTCGCCCTGAAAACCTACCGTTAAAGCAGGGAGTCCCTCAGCCTTAGCCACCTTTATTTCAGCCTCACTCTGTGCAACCGCAGCCTGTGCCGTTTGCACAGCCAAAGAACCCGCTAAAGCCGACTGAAAATCGACCAAAGGAGGGAGTGCCTTACCCGCTAACGGATAAATGGTATCAGTAAAAGCAACCGCATGCCCCCCATTTAAACGCTGTAAATTGGCAAGAATTTGCTGACGTTCGTTATTAGCACGCGCCCAATCAGCACGACTCACCGAAGCATTTAGGCGCACCTTGTTCACCTCGAGTTGGTTAATATCGCCACGCTCAAACTTTTGTTGATAAAGACGCTCAATCTCCTCAGCCAAAGCTTGACGCTGTGACAGTTCGCCACACAACTTGTTATAATACACCAAGGTTGTAAACTGTTCGTCAGCCTCTGTCAACACCTGTTGCACAGCCCTACGGTAGTCGTTATAAGCAACCTGATTGTTAGCTTTAGCCAATGCACGGCGGCGTCCCAACAGCACATCCCAATCAAGGCTCTGTGTGAGCGACACATTGGTGCGGTTAGGCACCCCTTTAGGCGTACCCACTAAATAGGCAACCTCCGCCTCTGGGTCGGGCAAGCTCAAGTTTGAGCCATTCGCCAAAACAGAAGCTTGCATTTGTCGGTGTAGAGCCTTTAGCGTAGTGTTGTTTTGAGCAATCTGCGCCATCCAACTCTCCCACCCCGATTTTAGAACCGACTGCGCACAAAGAATGGGTGCAGCGGCACAAACCATATAGAGAATAATGAGTGTACGTTTCATTTTTTTATTTTAGCAGTTTTTAATGGAGCCATAATCGGCACTATGAAAAGATTGAGCAAAGTACTTGTGAGCAGTCCGCCCAACATCACCTGTGCCATAGGACTTTGAATTTCGTTACCAGGCAACTCACTGCCCAATGCCAATGGGATAAGCGCCAAGCCCGAACTTAAGGCAGTCATCAAAATAGGCAAAAGACGGTCGAGCGAGCCGCGCATCACCACCTCCCGACGCGACAAACCGCGTTTAGCCAGTTCGTTATAGCGGTCAACCAAGAGCATACCCCCGCGCGTAGCCATGCCAAAGAGCGATATAAAACCAATAATGGCAGGAATGCTCACCACACCGCCCGTAAACACGAGAGCCAAAACGCCCCCAATAAGTGCCAAAGGCAAATTCAGCAACACAATAACAGCTTGGTGCCACGAGCGGAATTGCAAAAAGAGCAAAAGCAAAATAACAATGATGCTAACCACCGAAAGTCCAAGAAGCATGCGCGAAGCCGAAGCCTCACTCTCAAACTGTCCACCATATTCAATATGATAACCTTCGGGCAGTTTTACTTCTTTGTCAATGGCACTGCGCATATCATTTACCACCGAACGCATATCGCGCCCTTCAGCATTTGCAGACACCACCAATTTGCGCTGCGCATTTTCACGACTAATGGTGTTAGGACCTGCCGACGAAACCACTTCAGCCACATCAGCTAACGGCACCAAACGCCCATCGTTTGTGTCAATAAGCAACGATTTTATGTGTTCAATGCTCTGCAAGTCGCTGTCAGCCACACGCACCGTTAAGTCAAATGTTTTGGCACCCTCTTGCACCTGGCTCACCACTTCACCCCCCACAGCAGCATTCACATACTCAGCAAACTGTGGCAAGGTAATGCCATAACGAGCCAAGAGCGTGCGTCGCGGACGGATAATAAGCTGCGGACGCTCAATTTGTTGCTCCACATTCAAGTCTGCCACTCCCTCAATGCCCTTGGTAGCCTGCTGAATTTGCAAGCCAATGGCATGAAGTTGCGACAAGTCTGGTCCAAACACCTTAATAGCAATGCCCGCCTTCGAGCCCGACAGCATCGCATCAATGCGGTGCGAAATAGGTTGACCAATCTCGATGTTCACTCCCGGCAAAGAGCGCAAGCGCTGACGAATGTCAGCCACCACCTCAGCCTTACTGCGTTTGTCGAGCGCAAAGGGCACCTCCATCTCGCTTGTGTTCACCCCCAAGGCATGCTCATCGAGTTCAGCACGCCCCGTTTTACGCGCCACAGCCTTCACCTCAGGCACCTGCAACAACAGTTCCTCAGCACGTTTGCCAATGTTGTTACTCTCGTCGAGCGAAACCCCAGGCAGCGTACTCACGTTTATGGTAAACGAACCCTCGTTAAAAGGTGGCAAAAACGAACGCCCCAGGGTAAAGAACAAGCCAATGGTAATTACCACCACAACAGCAGTCGAGGCCAAAATCCATCGCGAAGGTCTGCCCAAAGCCCAAGCCAAAGCCAACTCGTAATAACGCTTCAAAGCACACACCCATCGCGGCTCATCCCCCTTTTGCACAGACGCGCCATCAACCAAAGCACCTTGCGGCAGTTGAGGGTCTTTAAGCAAATAATAGCAAAGCACAGGTGTAAGCGTTAAAGCCACCAATGTCGAGGCAAAGAGCGACACAATAAAACTCACACCAAGCGGAGCCAACATGCGCCCCTCAAGTCCACTCAAAAAGAAAAGCGGCACAAAACTCACCACAATAATCAGAGTAGAGTTAAGAATTGGCATGCGCACCTCCTTCGAGGCATTAAAAATCACCTCACGCTTGCGCAAGCGCTCTGCAAGCGGCTTACAAGCATTTTGGCGCAAACGTTTAAACACGTTTTCAACATCCACAATCGCATCGTCCACCAACGAGCCAATGGCAATTGCCATACCACCTATACTCATGGTGTTAACCGTTAGTCCCATCACTCTGAGCACAAGCAATGTAACGAGCAACGAAATGGGGATGGTAACCAACGAAATGAGCGTGGTTCGTCCATTCATCAAGAAGATAAACAACACTAACACCACAAAGATGCCACCCTCGACCAACGATTTTTGAATGTTCGAGATGGAAGAGTCTATAAAATCTTGCTGACGATAAAGCTGCGTGTTCACCTTCACATCAGCAGGCAAAGCACTTTTTAAGCCCACCACAGCCGAGTCGAGTGCTTCGGTCAGGTCGAGCGTACTGGTGTTGGGCTGCTTCGTCACCGTGAGCAACACAGCAGGCTTACCCGAAACCGAGGCTACGCCCATCTTCGGACTCTTAGCTCCCATCTGCACATCAGCCACATCAGCCAACACCACTGGCATGCCCGTGGCGGTAGTTTTCACCAAAGCCTGCCCCATCTCCTCAGCGTTGTGCGTACTCAGCACACCGCGCACAATATATTCGTTACCACTTTCATAATGAACACCGCCCGAGGCATTTTGGTTCATCTGTCGGGTAGCATTCAGCACATCGCCCAACGACACGCCATAATGGCGCATGCGTTCAGGATGAATGCGCACCTGATACTCCATCAGGTCACCTCCCATCACCGTCACTTGTGCCACGCCCCCTGTTGAGAGCAAGCGCGGACGGATGGTCCAGTCTGCCAAGGTGCGCAACGAGCCTAACGAGGTTGTGTCGGCAGTTAAACCAATAAACAGCATCTCGCCCAAAATGCTCGACTGCGGACCGAGCGTGGGTTGGCTCACCCCTTGCGGAAGGCTACTACCAATGGTAGCCAATTTTTCGGACACAATTTGCCGATCGCGGTAAATGTCGGTACCCCAATCAAACTCAACCCACACCACCGAGAAGCCTGTGGTTGAAGAGGAGCGCACACGTCGCACATCGGTTGCACCATTTACTGCGGTTTCAACCGGAAAAGTCACCAAGCGTTCCACCTCCTCGGCTGCCATGCCCTTGGCTTCGGTCATTACCACTACGGTTGGCGCATTAAGGTCGGGAAACACGTCCACTTCCATTTTCCAAGCCGTCCAACACCCTACTATGATTAGCAACAAACTAAAAAAGAGGATTACAGGACGATTGCGAAGTGAAAAAGATATGATTTTGTTTAACATTGAGTCGAATGTTTTTTAAAGAGTTTCTATACACAAAAATCACATTTAGTGTGAATGTCCCTCAGGAATAACACTGGCATTTGCCGCCAAGCGCACTTGGGTTGCACCGCGTGTCACCACCCTATCGCCAGCCTTCAGTCCGCTCACAATTTCGGTGCGTGTGCCATCTGTAGCACCCAACTTCACCTCCTGTCGGCGAAAGCAGCCAGCATGCACCTCCACATACACAAAGTGCAAACCTTGCGCTTCGGTCACAGCATCGGTAGGCACAGCTAACACGCCACTCCTACGCGCCCCCAACAAATAAATTTGTGCAAAACTACCAGGCACAATGCCTCCCTCATTATTAAACTCAAAAGTAACGGGCACAAAAAAGTCGTTCGTGTCCGTTGCCTGTCCTTTCGACACCAGTCTACCGCCCATCTTTTGCAAGCAATACACCTTGTCACCCTCATCATAAGCCATTCTGAAATTGGCAGACACCACGTTGCCAATTTTGCCATAAAAACGTTCAGGCACATCCGCACGCAGCTGCACCCTGCGGCTCTGCGTAACTGTAGCCAGGGGTTGACCCGCCGACACATAATCGCCTGGCTTTACAAGCAAATTCTTAACATAGCCCGCAATCGGCGCACACACACTGCGACACTGCGCAGCTCCGCCTAAACTCTGAGCCGTAACGGCAGCCGTCTGATAGCGTTGGCGAGCATCGTCTAATTCGCGTTGCGAAATAAGTTTTTCGGCAGCCAACTTTTCAGCACGGTCTAACGCCACTTTTGCAGCAGCCAACTCCGTCTGTGCCACTGCTGCAGGGTTACCATCAGCCATGGGTTTGCCATTTACCACAAAAAGGGCTTGTCCGTTTGCCACCTGCACACCATCGGTCAGCGCAGCCCCCGCAAAGCGCACAATGCCTGCCATTGTCGCTGTTACAGTAGCCTCACTGCCCGCAGCAGGCATTATGCGTCCACTCACCTCAACCACCTCACTAAAGTCGGATGGCTGAATGGCAGCTACTGCTACACAAGCAGCCTTTAGTTGCGCCTCGGTCATTTCAATTTCGTCGGTGTCGTGGTCATGGTCGTGCGCATCTGCCTCGACATGTTCCTTGTGATCATCGTGTTTTTCATCGGCATGCTCATGGTTGTGGCATGCACTAAAGAGCGTAACCGAACCAACGGCTACACTTATGGCTAAGTATTTGATTTTCATTAAAAAAGTAAGATTGAAATGTTGAAAATTTAGTTTATCAAAAAAAAATCAACATTCCATAGGCGGACCACGCCTCAAACAACACTTCCCACAGGAAGCCATCAACCTCCCTTGCACAATGGGCAAGGGCAAAGTCCACACCTCAAAATGGGGCAACTCCCATGCGGCACCCCAAAAATCAGTAGGTAAGAAAAACCAGGTTCCACCACCCTCATCGCCCAAACTTTGCACCCCACGCACACCATGTTGCACAACAGACAATGTCTGCCAAAAGCACACATGATGCCCATGTTCGTGCCCATGAGCCGTATGCGCATCGTTAGCGCGACCGTCTTGCTGACAAACCTCAGTAACCCAACAAGCAGCCCCACCCTCATGATGATGATGGGGAAACAAGCTGAGCAGTAACAACAAGGTTATTGCCAACAGCACACCGTATGTAGAACCCTTCTGTTTCAAAGTGGTGCAAAGATAAGACTTTTGTTTGGCAACTTAGTTGCATTTTCTCCTACAAACCATTTTTTATTATTATTTTTGCTAACCCTTTCAAAATAAGCTCTACATGAAACTATCCATCATCATCCCCGTTTATCGCACCGAAGCCACGCTTATGCGCTGCGTTAACAGCATTACCCAACAACGTTTTACCGATTGGGAGATGCTACTCATTGACGATGGCAGCGACGACAATGCTCCCCAAATGTGCGACGCGTTGGCAAGCCAAGATGCACGCATCCGTGTAGTGCACCAAACTAACGCAGGATTAGGAGCTGCACGCAACCGAGGCATCGAAATGGCACAAGGCTGTTATTGGCTTTTTGTAGACTCTGACGATTACCTGGCAGACAACACCTTGCAGCAGCTCATCGACGTGATGGATCAACACCCCGATTGGGGCTTTGCCGAATTTCCCGTAATGCGCCTTGGGGGACGTGCCAGCCAAGCACACTTGCTAACATTTAAAACACAAACCTTTAGCAACCCATGGGATTGGTGGTTTAACGCACAAGGCTACAACCACTGCTATAGCTGGAACAAAATGTTTCGTCGCAGTGCCTTTGCCCATGGTGTGCGTTTTTCAAACAAAAAATTCGAGGACACCTTTATCATGCCTGCCTTGCTTGCCAACTGCCCTCACTTTGGCACCACCCCTGTCGGACTTTATTACTACTGCTACAACCCCACAGGCATCACCGCTACCGCAGGTGCTAATCTCAGCCATTTGCTCGAGGCATACGTGCAAGCCATGCAATGCATCAACTGGCAATGTCCGCCCCACATTCCCACTCGCGCCTTCAATAATTTTTGTGCAGAAATGCTCAATGTGCAAATCGATGTCTACGCCCGCTGTGGTTCCAGCAAACTGCTATTGCCTACCTTCAAAGCCATGCACACGCCCAAACTGCTGCTGCAACGCCTTTTAGGCATGCACCGCTTTTGCAAATGGTTCAATGCCCTACGCAATTTTTTGCCCAAAAAATGAATAGTTCATGGATTTTTAGAACCACCCTTATGGGTAGGGTGTTCAAAATCCATAATTCTTTCTGCATGGTTTTGCAGCCGATAATGCACGCGGGCTGAAAGCCCAAAATGCTCTTAGCCCAGGGCAAGCGAAGCGACACCCTGGGTCAAAGCATGTTAGTTAGTGACGCCCTGTAAGGGCAGAAGCCTTATTTTTTTCGATATAAAATGCTTTTGCCCTTACAGGGCGTCAATTCTATGGCAATTCATAAACCCAGGGTGTCGCTTCGCTTGCCCTGGGCTAGGCGCTATTGCCCTTTCAGGGCGCATTATTAGCGTAAACTTTTAGACTTTACAGACTAATAGGATGCTTATTCAATATTTTCTGTACAAGCGCGAATGTTACGTATCAAACCTTCGAATTTAGCCCTTTTCACCGCACTGTGTGTAAAGATTTGGCGGTAGTGCTCAATAGACAGATTCTTCCAATCAGTGGGTGTCATGTTGAGTAGCGACTTGCGTGGCTTTAATTCCTCAACGGTTGTGGCATGGGCAAAACGTTGATTCCAAGGGCATACTTCGGCACATCGGTCGCAACCATAAAAGCAGTATCCCATTTTTTTCTTTGCTTCTTGAGGCAAGTCATCCCGACATTCAATGGTGAGGTATGAAAGGCAACGGCGTGCATCTAAGGTTCCATCGCCTTTTAAAGCTTGCATGGGACAAGCTTCAAGGCAGCGTTGGCAAGTGCCACAATGGTTTTGTGCTGGCGCATCATATTGGTCGACTTCGTGCGTGAGTACCAATTCGCCCAAGAAAAAGAAACTACCCATGCCTGGGATAATGAGTTGGCTATTGCGACCGCGCCATCCCAATCCACATTGTTCTGCCCAATATTTCTCGTCGATGGGAGCTGTGTCTACAAACACACGTCCGTCTACGCCTTCAGTGAGTCCTGCTTGTTGCATCACTTGACGTAGTTTGTTTTTTACCACCTCGTGATAGTCAGTGCCATAGGCATAGCGTGACAAACGGAGTGCATTTTTGCGATGAATACGCTCTTTTGGGTTGGTTTCATCGCTGCAAGCGTCTTCCATATCCTCCTCTTTGTCCCAATCCCCCGGATAATAATTCAGGGCTACGCAAACAATGCTTTTAGCTCCTTCAACCAACAAACGAGGGTCGAGCTTTTTGTCGACATTGCGTGCCAAATAGTCCATTTTACCATGGCAGCCTTCAGCCAACCATTGTTGCAGTTCTTGGCTGCGTTGTTCGCTAACCTGTGTGGCACGCGTGATGCCGCAAGCTGTAAAGCCTGCTTGCTGAATAAGTTGTTTGAGATGTGTAGATTGTAGCATGTGGTTGTGATGAAAAGGGAGATTTGTTGCAAAGATAGTGCAAACCGAGTGCAAAAAGCCAAGCTTGCTTGAGATTTTTGCTGAGGTGCAGCCTATCTTATATAAAGTTAAGAAAAAAATGGAGGGCTTTAGACCATAATGACTTTCATTTTAGAGTATAGGGTACTTGCACAAAAACTATGCGTGTGCCAAAGTTTTAACTAATCTTGCGTCGCAATCTGATATATTATCCTTATTTTTGCACCTTGATAGATTGTGCTTATATTCCTTATTGAACAATCCAATAAAAAATAATTATAAAACAGCGTAAATCTCAATGAAACAGTACAAACTGGTGAACAACATTTTAGGTTGGCTCACCTTTGCCATTGCAGCTTTCACCTACTGTTCGACGGTGGAGCCTACGGCAAGCTTTTGGGATTGTCCTGAGTTTATTACCACAGCATTCAAGCTGGAGGTGGGTCACCCCCCTGGTGCACCTTTCTTTATGCTCACGGGCAACTTTTTCACACAGTTCACAAGCGACCCCGCAAAGGTGGCTATTTGTGTAAACATTATGTCGGCCTTGCTCTCGGCCTTGTGTATTCTGTTCTTGTTCTGGACGATTACACACTTGGCACGTAAGCTCATCACTCCCGACGGAAACGTAACCACAACCGCACAACTCATTACCATTATGGGTTGTGGATTGGTAGGCTCGCTGGCATACACATGGAGCGACACCTTCTGGTTCTCGGCTGTTGAAGGTGAGGTTTACGCATATTCATCGATGTTCACCGCTTTGGTGTTCTGGCTCATTTTAAAGTGGGAAGACCATGCCGATGAACCTCACTCAGATCGTTGGTTAGTGCTCATCTTCTACCTTACAGGTCTTTCAATTGGTGTACACTTACTCAACTTGCTCTGTTTGCCCGCTATTGCGTTGGTATATTACTATAAGCGCAATCCGAATGCCAATCTTAAAGGCTCTGTAGTGGCATTGGTTGTGTCGATGCTGTTAGTGGCTGCTGTGCTCTATGGCGTGGTGCCTGGCATTGTGAAGGTAGGCGGTTGGTTCGAATTGTTCTTTACCAACACTTTGGGCTTGCCCTTTAATGTGGGCTTGATTATTTACCTCATCGTGCTCATTGCCGTGGTGCTCACTGCTATTTGGAGTACAACAACGGTTAACCACGCTCGCACCAAATTCTTCTACTTGCTCAGTGTTGGCTTGCTCGGCATTCCTTTTATGGGTCATGGCTATGTGGCAGGTGTAATGGGTATCGTAGTGCTCGTAGCACTCTATGTTGTGCTTGGTTTAAAGGGTAAGGATGGTAACTTCATTGTGCGTAAGCGCTTCTTGAACACCTCGTTACTCTGTATGCTGATGTTGATGATTGGCTACTCATCTTATGCCGTTATTGTAATTCGTTCAGCACAAAACCCACCCATGGACCAAAACTCACCTGAGGACATCTTTACCTTAGGTTCGTACATGGGACGCGATCAGTACGGACAATATCCTTTGCTGAAGGGCGAAGCTTTCTGCTCGCAAAGTCAAGCAGTGGATGTGGGCGCTTATACGATTGAAAAGACAAAGCGTACACATCGTGTGGAAAAAGCTAATCCTAACGAGCCTGATCGTTATGAGGATGTGGAAGAAACCAGTGGCTTGAAGTATCCTGGTGGATTGACCATGTTTTTCCCCCGTATTTGGAGCGGAGCGCATACAAAACTCTATAACGACTGGTTGGGAGACATCACGATGAATGATGTGACCTTTACCGATAAAGATGGTAATGTTTATCCTGGACAGATGCCTTCGCAGTTGGATAATTTCCGCTTCTTCTTATCGTACCAGGTGAACTTTATGTATTGGCGCTACTTTATGTGGAACTTTGCGGGTAGACAGAATGACTTGCAAGGTCAAGGCGAATTTGAACATGGTAACTGGATTACTGGTATCCCCTTCATTGACAATGCAATGTATGGCGACCAGAACCTCTTGCCCGATAGTTTGAAGGAGAATAAGGGGCATAATGTGTTCTACTGCTTGCCACTTATCCTCGGTTTGATTGGTCTCTTCTTCCAAGCTTATCGTGGAGAAAAGGGTATTCGTCAGTTCTGGGTAGTGTTCTTCTTGTTCTTTATGACGGGTTTGGCAATTGTGCTTTACTTGAACCAAACTCCTGGGCAGCCCCGTGAACGCGACTATGCTTATGCTGGTTCGTTCTATGCCTTTGCCATTTGGATTGGTTTGGGTGTAGCTGCTTTGGCTACTTGGGCCGAGAAGTTGTTTAAGCAAAAGCCTCAGTTGGCTGCTGCATTGGCTTCGGTTGTAGGCATTCTCGTGCCTTTGCAAATGGTTAGTCAAACTTGGGATGACCACGACCGTTCTGACCGCTATACTTGTCGTGACTTTGGTGCAAATTACTTGAACACCTTGCCCGACAAGGGTTGCCCCATCATCTTTACCAATGGCGACAACGATACCTTCCCCTTGTGGTATAATCAGGAGGTTGAAGGTGTGCGCACCGATGCACGTGTTTGTAACCTTTCTTATTTGCAAACCGATTGGTATACTGACCAAATGCGTCGCCCGGCATACGACTCTAAGCCTTTGCCCATCAGTTGGAGCCGCTACTACTACGTAGATAATGGTAAGCACTCTTACTATCCTATTCGTCCTGAAGGTAAAGCCGAACTCGATGAATTGAAGAAGCAGAACCCGAAGGTTGATCCGTATGAACTCTCATACATCCTGGATCACTACGTTAAGAAGGCTGAGGGAGGTTATTTCCCCACCGACTCTGTTGTGGTGAGCGTTAACAAGCAAGCGATTATTGAAAGTGGTATGTACTTGCCTATGGGCAAGGATAGCATCCCCGATAAGATGATTATCTCGCTTAAGAATGCTGCTGCTAAGCAAGGTGGACTCTATCGTTCGGACGTGATGATTTATGAAATGTTGGCACGTTCTGACTGGAAGCGTCCTATGTATATGAGTGTTACATTAGGTTCGGATAACTATGCTGGACTCGATAACTACCTCGTGCTCGAAGGTTTAGGCTATCGCGTTACACCGTTTAACTACGGACAGAGAGGCATGATTGACTCTAACTTGATGTATAACAACCTCATGAAGCGCTTTAAGTATGGCAATGTGGCAAAGAAGGGCATCTACATGGACGAGACTACTGGCCGTATGTGCGAAACGCACCGCCGCATGTTCATGATGCTTGCTGACAACTTGAACCGCAAGGGCGAAAAGGCTAAAGCCTTAGAGGTGCTCAAGAAGTGTAAGGAGGTATTCCCCGATTACACCGTGCCTTATGACGATGACGACTCGCAACTTGCTATGCTTTGGATGTTTGCAGGCAACAAGAAGGAGGCTGCTCGTGTAGCCAAGAAGGTGCTCGACTACGACATGCAATTCTTGCGCTATATTAACTCATTGAGTCAAGAGCAAATTAACACGTATGGCTCTAAGTGCTACTTCCTCATCACCAGTATTATTGAGGCTAACCAAGCGCTTAGCCAAACAGGTGATGCACAAATTAAGCAGTACGAAACCAGTGTACGTGCATTGCTCAATACACCCGCGGCTCAATTGGGTATGGATATTTATCAGCGCCAAATGCAAAATGCACAGTAATTTATTCTGAACAATAAAAAGGGTAAAGCGGCTCCACACTTCTGCGTGTGAGGTGTGCTTTACCCTTCTGTTGTAAACTCTCACACATTTACCCGTGATTATAGAACAACCCGCCTGCTTTTTGCGATGGCTCTATCCGCGTGCGCTTTGGCGAATGGACAAAAACGAACGTGCTGTATATCTTACGTTCGATGATGGTCCTATACCTGAGGTGACCCCTTGGGTGCTCGATGTGCTCGACCATTATGGCATCAAGGCTACCTTCTTTATGGTTGGCGATAACATACGTAAGCATCCTCACGAGTTTGAGATGGTGAAGGCGCGTGGTCACCGTTTGGGTAATCATACCTTTAATCATATTGGTGGACTCCGACACGGCATACGCTCGTATGTGCGCAATGTAGACAAAGCTAATGAGTATTTGCATACCGACCTTTTTCGTCCTCCTCATGGATGGATGAAGTGGGAGCAGTACATTATGGTGATGATGCGTTATCGTGTGGTGATGTGGGATCTTGTTACCCGCGATTACTCTACACGCCTTAATGGTCGCGACGTGTTGCTTAATGTGCGTCGTTATGCTCGCAATGGTAGTATCATAACTTTCCACGACTCGCTGAAGAGTCAAGACAAATTGCTCTACGCCCTTCCTCGTGCCATTGAATGGCTACAAAGCCAAGGCTATGAATTTAAGGTGTTCGACTAAACACTATATCCTTTAAAAAATAACCCGCAATAAATGGTGTCTTATTCCATTTATTGCGGGTTGTTTTTGTTTCTTTGCTTGCATACTTGTGACTTTAAAGGCGACCCGGAAATACCATCAAAAACACCTCAAAATCGTTTTAGTTAAGTCGCCAAATTGTTTTAGTTAAGTCGCTGAATCATTTTAACTAAAACGATTTAGGGACAAAACACAAAAAATTATCCCTTCTCTTTCATATTGGGCTTCCTTATATATATTCTCCCCAACAGGCTGAGGCTGGCGCAAAAATAGGGTTGTGTACCTCAGACTTTCACTCTCCCCAATCTCCACGATCGAGGTTGCGGTAGCTGATAGCCTCTTTGATGTGAGCTGCTTGAATATTGGGGGAAGCATCGAGGTCGGCAATGGTACGAGCAACTTTAAGAATGCGGTCGTAGGCACGGGCAGAGAGGTCGAGACGTTTCATAGCACGTGTAAGGGTGCTTTGTGCCTCTTCATTGAGTTGTGCGTATTGTTCAAGAAGGGGACGAGTCATTTGTGCATTGCAATGAATGCCTTTAATGTCTTTGTATCGCTCGGTTTGGATGGCACGTGCAGCTATGACGCGCTGACGTATTTCGGCACTCGATTCGCCACGAGGAGCTGTGGCAAGTTCGGTAACGCTTACAGGAGCAATTTCGAGTTGAATGTCAATACGATCGAGTAGAGGACCTGAAATCTTGCTCATGTAGCGTTGTATCTGCATGGGACTGCATGTGCATGCGTGGTTAGGGTCGTTATAGTAACCACAAGGACAAGGGTTCATGGAAGCTACGAGCATGAATGAGCAAGGGAGGGTGGCAGAGTACTTGGCGCGTGAGATGGTTATTTCTCGGTCTTCGAGAGGTTGGCGCAGTGTTTCGAGGGCTGTTCTTGAAAACTCGGGTAATTCATCGAGAAAAAGAACGCCATTGTGTGCCAAACTAATTTCGCCAGGTTTGTAGGTGCTTCCACCTCCTATCAGTGCAACGTCTGATATGGTGTGGTGGGGCGCGCGGAAGGGACGTTGGGCAATGAGTGAGGTGCGTTCGCCTAACTTGCCAGCAATAGAGTGAATTTGTGTGGTTTCAAGACTCTCTGCCAAAGTGAGTTGAGGTAAGATGCCTGGCACACGCTTTGCCATCATGCTTTTACCACAACCTGGCGAACCTATAAGTATAATGTTGTGTCCACCTGCTGCTGCCACCTCAAAGGCACGTTTCGCAGTTGTTTGTCCTTTAACATCAGCAAAGTCGGCTATGGCTTCGGTCTGTGCTGTGTAGAACTCTTCGCGCGTGTTGACAACAGTGGGCTCAAGTTGGATGCGTCCTTGCAAAAAGTTTATTACTTGTGCAAGGTTCTCTACGCCATACACCTTAAGACGGTTGACTACAGCAGCTTCTCGCTCGTTCTCTTTAGGAACGAAGAGGGCATCGAACTGTTGCTCGCGTGCTTTAATGGCAATGGAAAGTGCGCCCTTTATGGGACGTATAGATCCATCCAAACCTAATTCGCCCACAAAGACACTGCGTTCGATTTTTTCCTCACACCCTTTTAAAAGGTTGAGGGCTGAAAGCATGCCAATGGCAAGTGGAAGGTCGTAGCCCGACCCTTCTTTGCGTACATCAGCTGGGGCAAAGTTTACGGTGTATTTTATGCGTAGGGGTAGTCTTAAACCACTGTTTTCCATGGCACCCTCCACACGCAGTTTGCTTTCGCGCACGGCATTATCGGGGAGTCCTACCATTTGGAAGATTGTTTTTTCCTCTTGCGTATGTATTTCTGTAGCTATAACTTCGAGAAAAACGGGCATGGCAGCTAATCCGTTGACTGCCGAGGTGTGGATGGTACTAAGCATTTTAATGATGGTTTAGGTATGGGGGTAGATAGAGGGTATTAGAACATCACCATCTGGCTTCGTCTACTTTGGTTACATCTCTTTGTAGAATGTGTCCTTGTGCGTTGACGAGTAGGAGAGAGGGAACGTAGTGTATGCCAAACTTTTGAACGAGGGGTGAATTAAAGGCTTGTGCATCGCATACCACGGGGTAGGTAATGCTATCGTTTTGTATGCTTGTGCGCAATGCTTCGCGATTCATATCGAGTGAAACAACCATACATTGCCATTTACCGCCTAAGGTAGCTAATTTGCGCTTGAGCGAAACTAAGAGCGCACGACTGTCGGTTTGCCAAGTAGCAGTAAAGGCAATAACTAAGTTTTTACCTTTAAAGGTTTCAGCGGTTACGGTACGTCCATCTAATGTTTGGCACTTGAAGGTGGGCAAAGGTTGTCCTTCCGCATTTTTAAAGAATGGACGGAAATAGGTGTCGAGGTTATTCACCGCACGTTCGCGGGGTTGTGCTTTCTTTAATAAATCGAGTAGGGAAAGTGCCAAGGTTGCATCGGGTGTTTGCACGTTAGCAAAATACTTACGGAAAACTGCTACGGCTGCCAGTGTGGTTGGTTGTTCGCGTATGAACTGGGCTGCAGCCAAACGCAGATTGCTGGGTGCATCGTTGACGTGCTTAATGCGGAAGTCTGACAATTGTTCGTTTTGTTCGGTACCTGTTACTTCTGCTTCGCCAATTTTAGAAGCTTCGCCTTTAATCTTAATGGTATGTCCAGGTTCGGCAATGATGTAGGTTTGCGTAAAGTTAGGGTAGAGCAGTGTGAGCACAGTGGGAGCTGTGAGGGGACGTTCGTAAGTAAATTTTCCATCGGATATCTTAATGGTATCAATGCCATTGAAGGTGCCATCTTCGCTATAAGCATAAAATTCGGCATCGTTGATATTGGCAAATTTGCCCTCAATGCGCACTTTGTCCTTGCCTGGACCGCAAGCCGACAATAAGAGCAAGGTTATGAGGGTATAGAGGCATGAAATAAGTTTTTTCATATATAAAAAAACAATAGGAGAGGAAGCGAGGCATTTTGTGTTGTCCTCACCTCCTCTCCTTGAGAAACATGTGTGTTTGTGAGATGGTGTTATTTTACCAAACTTTGGAATGTAGCATTATTGAAGAGGGTGGCAAACTCCAAGTCGGTAGCAGCACGTTTCTTCAAGTTAGCATCTTTGGCAAAGGCATCCTTCAAGTTCGAGATAACTGCGCTCTCCTGATTGGTGCGAGCAGCTACGATTGCCTTGAGGTAGCTTGTCAAACCATTGGCATTGGTTACATTCTTCAAGGTGTTAGTTGCACTTGCATAGTCCTTGTTCATAATTTGTGCCAAGGCTGCAGCGTTGGTATTAACACCCTTCATGGCGTTAGCTGCCTGGGCATAGTTACCAGAGGCAACTTGCAAGTTACCCAAAATTTCGTTGTAGTTGCCTGCTGTGGTAGCCTTCATCAAATAGTTGTGAGCTTCCTCATTCTTACCTTCAGCCAAAGCAATGAGTGCTTTGTTGGCATTAACCTCAGCTGCATTAGCGTTAGCTGCGGGCACTTGTGACAAGTAGTTTTTAGCAGCAGCCAAGTCGCCTTGCTTGTATGCTAAGGTCGCCAAGTTGTTGTAAGCGCGGTAGTCGTTAGGATATTGCTTCACAGTGGTTTCATAGATAGCCTTCTGCTCGGCAGGGTTCTCGCTCAACGTTGCAGAGTAAAGCAATTCTTCAACAGAGAGTTTGGTTGCGTCAGCTTTATATTGCTCCTGAATTTCATCGTCAGAGCGACCAATGACGTTATAGTTAATGGTCATGCGAGCGCGGCGCAATTCGGGCAAAATTTCATCTGCCAACTCTTTGAAACCAGCTGAGAGATTGCGAATTTGCTTTTCGCGTTCTTCAGGATCGGGGTACATAGAGAGTACACGCAAAATTACATCCTTATCTTGAATGTTCGACTGGCTAACGAGTTCCTTAAAGCCTTCCCAGTCTTCAGCGGTGTACTTAGAGTCAACATCGGCATCAATCTTAGCGTTCTTAAGTTGCTTGTTAACGTAACCCTTCGATGTCTTTTCGCGGTTTTGTGCCAATGCCGTGTTAAACTTCGTAGAGCCTTCGGGCGAAGCGTAGGCAGAAACCTCAATATTCTCGAGCATCAAGCCTTTTTGGTCGGCTTTGATGTCCTGAAGAGTTTTCAAGAAGTCCTTTATTGAAGTGCTCTTGAGTTCGCTGTTACGAATATTGGCTTGGTTGATAAGATATTTAATCTGAGCCTGCTTGGTTTGCTTAATGGCATACTGAAATTTGTCGGTAGCCTCTTGTGTGTTGGTGGTAGCGGCTGCTGCACTGATAAGAGTAGCGGTAGCGAGTACGCCATCGTTCACCTTTACGTCGGGGATGTTTACCTTCTTTTTGCCCACCTTAGCATCGAATGTAAGGTAGAGCTCACTTTGTTGCATAGCGGGTACGTAGGTAAATGACGTCTTCATGGTGTAGTTGCCACCGAGTTTGTATGAAACCTCAGTGTCATTGCCTTGCACTTTTTCACCTTGGAAGGTTGCAGACTGTCCGCTGGTTGATTGGTTCGCATAGCGCAATACGGGAGTTACGGTAACCACGGCTTTTTTCTTCATATACTTCTCGGGGAAGCGTCCGTTAATGGTTACGGGTACTTTCCCGTCTACAGCTTCCATGGGCGAGGGAGTAACTGTAAAGTTGTCAGCAGTGAGTTCTCCCATCTTGCTGCATGAAGCAAGCGCCAACGTTCCTGCCAGTGCTAAGAATAAAAATTTAGTTTGCATTATTATGAATGTGTTTTTTGTTTCAAGTTTCAAATGGGGCTATGTGTAGCCTAACTCTTGCAAAGTTAAGCATTAAAAACATTGCTGAGGCTTTTGGCGTTCACAAAGTATGTTAATACTAAATATATACATTTGATATGCAAAAAAGTTGTCTGATGCGACTTATTTTTCAGCAAAGCGTTTACACCATTTTCCACCCACCATGCAGTAGATGCCAAGTGCTACAAAGGGGATGCTCAATAACTGTCCTTGGTTAAGTCCTATGAGTTGTTGCATGTGGAGTTCCCAAGGTTCTTGCACTTCCTTTAAAAATTCCACAATAAAGCGGAACACAAAGATGGTGGTAAGACAATAGCCAAAGAAAAAGCCTGTGCCTATGCGATTTTTAAATTTGGCGTAAAGCCCCAATCCTATTACAAAGAATACAAAGTAGGCTATAGCCTCGTAAAGTTGTGCTGGATAGCGCGGTTGGGTTTCATGAAGATGCACAAACACAAAGCCCATGTCGCTGCCTGTGAACTTGCCCACTATTTCAGAGTTCATGAGGTTTCCCAAACGAATAAAGCATGCACAAATGGGGGTAGCTACGGCTATATTATCGAGTACGCGCATAATATTTACCCCTGTGCGCTTTACGTAGAGCCAAAGGGCTATCATTAGTCCTAAGGTTCCACCATGCGATGCCAATCCTGCATAGCCCGTAAACTTCCATGATCCATCTGCCATTTTATGTATAGGTAGCACCATTTCAAGCGGATGGCTCAAAAAGTAGCCTGGCTCATAGAGCAAGCAATGTCCTAAGCGTGCACCCGCCAATATGCCTATAAAACAATAGAGAAAGAGCGGGTCAAACTTCTCTTGTGGAATTTGTTGTTGCTTATAGAGCTTATACACCACCATGTAGGCGAATGCCAAACCGATGCACCAACACAATGAGTACCAACGCACATCAAGCGAACCTATTGAAAAGGCGATAATTGAAGGATTCCAAATGGTCATGGAAAAGTTGTTTTATGGTTATGAGAATTTTAAGAGTTAAGAGCTGCTTCATGTATTTTCAAAAGCATACTCTTAACTCCTAAATACTTAAACATTGAATCTAAAGTGCATGATATCGCCGTCTTCAACGATATATTCTTTGCCTTCAACGTGCAGCAGACCTGCATCGCGTACAGCACTTTCAGAGCCTAAGCGGATGTAGTCGGCATACTTAATCACTTCGGCACGGATAAAGCCCTTTTCAAAGTCGGTGTGGATAACACCTGCACACTGAGGAGCTTTCCATCCCTTGTGGAATGTCCAAGCCTTTACTTCCATTTCGCCAGCAGTGATAAAGGTTTGCAGGTTGAGCATGTGGTAGGCTGCTTTAATCAAGCGATTGCAACCACTCTCTTCCAAACCTACGTCTTGCAAGAACATTTGGCGTTCTTCGTAAGTTTCGAGTTCGGCAATGTCTGCTTCAGTTTGTGCTGCAAGTACCAAGACTTCTGCACCTTCTTCCTTTACAGCCTCGCGTACAGCCTCTACGTAGGCATTGCCTGTAGCTGCTGAAGCTTCGTCAACGTTGCACACATAAAGCACAGGTTTTGAGGTGAGCAAAAAGAGGTTCTTGGCTACCTTTTGTTCATCGAGCGAGTCAAATTCTACACTACGTGCGCTCTTACCCTCTTCGAGAGCTGCTTTAAATGCCAAAAGAACCTCGTATTCTAACTTAGCATTCTTGTCGCCACCTACTTTGGCTATCTTTTCTACGCGCTTAATGCGGTTCTCAACGGTTTCAAGGTCTTTAAGTTGAAGTTCGGTGTCAATAATTTCTTTGTCGCGTACGGGGTCAACGCTACCATCAACATGTACTACGTTACCATCGTCGAAGCAGCGTAATACGTGGATAATGGCATCTGTTTCGCGGATATTACCCAAAAATTGATTGCCAAGACCTTCGCCTTTTGATGCGCCTTTCACCAAACCAGCAATGTCAACAATCTCGACTGTGGTAGGCACAATGCGTCCAGGGTGAACAATCTCAGCCAATTTGGTTAAGCGTTCATCGGGTACGGTAATTACGCCTACATTGGGTTCAATGGTGCAGAAGGGGAAGTTGGCAGACTGTGCCTTGGCATTACTTAGGCAGTTGAAAAGGGTGGACTTACCCACGTTGGGAAGTCCCACAATGCCACATTGTAAACTCATATCTTGTTATGTTGTATTATTTTTTAGTTTTCAATGGGCAAAGTTACTATTTTATTTGCGAAATGCCACTTATGTGCGCGTTTATGTTGTGTATATTACCGAAGTATAGTGTGTGCATGGCATAAAGGATTGGTTCTGTGGATAAAATACAGACTATGTTTCATACGAAAATTATTTGTGCCGTTTTGTAATCTCACAGCATAAGTTTTATATA
>UQPD01000023.1 GCA_900542795.1 uncultured Prevotella sp.
CGTCGGCAGCGTCAGATGTGTATAAGAGACAGGTATACAAGTAATAAGTAATAGGTAAGAAGTAATACAAACTATTGCAACAGCTTTATATGCTATTACTTATTACTTGTAAACACATAGTTTGTATTACTTCTTACCTATTACTTATTACTTGCAAATACATAGTTTGTAATACTTAATACTTATATATAATATATATGCCTTGCATTGCTTCTCGTAGTTCTTTTAAGGCGTAAGAATGTATTATATGGTAGGAAGTTAGAAAGTGGCTTAAATCGAAAATTTGAAAAAACATAGGTTTTAGGCACAAAAAATAAGGCATTTTTTGAGGAAAAAAAGTTTTTCAGCATATATAAAGTGGGTAGCACGTTGGTTTTCAATTAGAAAAGACATAAGGTTAAAGTAAAGGTGAAAGTTTGAAGAAAAAATGCACCAAAAAAACATTTTCGGAAATTTCTTTTTTGAAAAAGTTTGTCGTATCTTTGCCTCGGTTTTAGGAAAACCATCATACAAAAACTTTTATGAAGCTCCCCAATAAGGCATTATGTTGGATGCATAGTGTATGAATGTAGAATTAACGAAAAACATTGGGTATCAATACTTTTAATGCTGTAAAACGGAAACTTTTCCCTTCTTGTAGTCACTTTTGTGGCTTAGAGAAATGTGTGCTTTGATAAACGATAGTAAAGGTGCGGATTAGGGAGTGAGTTTTCGAAAAAGTCTTCCGTTTTGGAAAACTTTTGCTACTGTACCTTCGTAAAAGTTTTCTCAAAAAAGGTGCTGATTTATCCCATATAATATTAGAATTAGGCTTTTAATAGGGACTACAGCATTGATTTTGAACAATAACTAACGCAAATCCTTTTATCACAATAAATTTCGACCCCACTTATGTGCACCGACAACTTTATTATCACCAAGCGCAATGGTAAAACCGAACCGTTGAGCGTAGACAAAATTAAATCGGCAGTAATTAAGGCTTTCCAAAGCCAGAGCAAAGATATTGATGCTGATACGCTTAATCGCATTATGCAACGCTTGCGTTATTGCAACGGCATGAGCGTTGAAGATGTGCAAAATCAAGTTGAAATTGCACTTATGGCAGAGCACCACTATCAGGTGGCTAAAGCTTTTATGCTATATCGCAAGCGTCACGAGGATGATCGTGAAACTGCTGACAAGTTGCGTTTCTTGATTAACTATTGCGATTCTACGAATCCTGCAACAGGTTCAAAGTATGATGCAAATGCCAATGTAGAGAATAAGAACATTGCTACACTTATTGGCGAGCTTCCTAAGCAAGGCTTTATTCGTTTGAACCGTCGTTTGCTTTGCGATCGCATCAAGGAAATGTATGGTAAAGATTTGGCTGAACGTTATCTCTATTTGCTCAACAACCATTACATTTATAAAAACGACGAAACTTCACTCGCTAACTATTGTGCTTCTATCACCATGTATCCTTGGTTGCTCAATGGTACAAAGGATATTGGTGGTAATTCAACAGCCCCCACCAATTTAAAGTCATTCTGTGGTGGTTTTGTTAATATGGTATTCATCGTTAGCTCGATGCTTTCTGGTGCATGCGCAACGCCTGAGTTCTTGATGTACATGAGTCACTTCTTGGAGATTGAATACGGAAGCGACTATTATGCACATGCTGATAAGGTGGTAGACCTTTCAACGCGTCAACGTACGATTGATAAAATTATTACAGACTGTTTTGAGCAGATTGTGTATTCAATCAATCAACCTACAGGTGCAAGAAACTTCCAATCGGTATTCTGGAACATCTCTTACTACGACAAGTACTACTTTGAGAGCATCTTTGGTGAATTCCGTTTCCCTGATGGTGAGCGTCCTTCATGGCCCGCTCTTGATTGGTTACAACGTCGTTTCATGAAGTGGTTTAACCATGAACGTACTAAAGCTGTGCTCACTTTCCCTGTTGAGACTATGGCACTCCTTTCAAAGGATGGCGATGTTATGGACAAGGATTATGCAGAGTTTACATCACAGATGTATGCTGAAGGTCATAGCTTCTTTACTTACATGAGCGATAATGCTGACTCTTTAGCCTCTTGCTGCCGTTTGCGCAATGAAATTCAAGACAATGGTTTCAGCTATACTTTGGGTGCAGGTGGTGTTAGTACAGGTTCAAAGTCGGTGCTTACTGTCAACCTCAACCGTTGTGTACAGCAGGCAACACGCGAAGGACGTTCATACATTGAATATCTCGACGATATTATCGACCTTATGCACAAGGTGCAGTTAGCATACAACGCTAATCTTAAGGATATGATGGATAAGGGTATGCTCCCCCTCTTCGATGCTGGTTACATCAACATTAAGCGTCAGTATCTCACAATTGGTGTTAATGGTATGGTTGAAGCTGCAGAGAGCTTAGGCATTACCATTTCGGATAACAAGGAATACGAGGAGTTTGTAAGCAATATTCTTGGTCTTATTGAGGATTACAACCACAAGTATCGTTCAAAGGATGTGATGTTCAACTGTGAGATGATTCCTGCCGAAAACGTTGGTGTAAAACATGCTCGTTGGGATCGCGAAGCTGGTTACTATGTGCCACGCGACTGTTACAACTCATACTTCTATGTGGTAGAAGACCCCAACACAGACATCATCGAGAAGTTCCGTTTGCATGGACGTCGTTTCATTGAGCATCTTACAGGTGGTTCAGCCCTTCACATGAATCTTGATGAGCATCTTAGTCAGCCTCAGTATCGTCAGCTTTTGCGTGTAGCAGCTAAGGAAGGATGCAATTACTTCACCTTTAACATCCCCAACACGCTTTGCAACGATTGTGGACACATTGACAAGCATCACCTTCACACATGTCCCAAGTGTGGTTCAACCAATCTTGATTACCTCACTCGCATCATTGGATATTTGAAGCGTGTAAGCAACTTCTCGCTCGACCGTCAGAAGGAGGCAGGCCGCAGATATTATCAAAAGATTGAGGCATAATATTGCTTGTAAAGACACTTAGATAAATATATAGTATATCCTAACTAAATAAATAAGGGCTTATAGAGTGCCGCTTCGCCCTCTATAAGCCCTATTTTATATACCATACCATGCTAAAGTATTACAATCACGATATCGTATTTCAAGAATACCCTGATGAGGTAACGTTAGCCATTAACCTTACGCTTTGTCCGAATCGTTGTATAGGTTGCCACAGTGCCTTTTTACGCGAGGATATAGGTGAGGAACTTACCCCAGAGCGTATAACGGCTTTAATTGATGTCAACGAGGGCATCACCTGTGTAGGCATACAAGGTGGCGATAACGACCCTGAGGCTGTTCTTGCTCTTTGTCATTACGTGCAGACACATTACCAAGGTCGCATCCGCACAGGTTGGTATTCTGGTCGTACATGGCAGCCCACACCCATCCAACTCCAACAATCCCTAAATTACCTCAAATTAGGCCCCTACATCTCTAAATTAGGTCCGCTCTCATCTCCCACTACCAACCAGCGTTTCTATGCTGTAAACGCTTCAGATGGTACCTTAAAGGATATGACAGAACGATTCTTAAAGAAAAAGGTAAGTTTATAAAAAAAGCACCTTATGCAATCTTGACGACTGCATAAGGTGCTTAATTTTTTATTGGATATTGTGTTCAGCGATTAGTCTTCGTTCCAAGCGCTTGTACCCCAATCTTGCTGGTTGCTTTGGAATGTACCATCGAATTCATCATCAGAAACAGTGATATCTATATTTTCACTACCATCAGAACTTAATTTAGAACCGCTTAGCAAAGTATCTTCAGTATGGAAAGTGACTACTTTAGCTTGAGGTGCGTGATATATTTTTTTCATTTTGTATTTTATTTGAGTGTTTGAGGTTATGAATTTACTTTACAATCACCTTTTTGCCTTGTATAATGTACAGACCAGCAGGCAATTTAGATGTGCCATGATTGCTAACCTTTACACCTTGTAAGTTATAAACAGCTGCTGCATTTTGGACATTTTCGGTGTTGATTTGGTTGATTCCAGTGATTTTGTTATCACCAAAAATAATGCGCATACCGTTTGCATTCGTATTTGTTGTGGTGAAGTAAGCACGTGTACCAGCAAGGCTTGAACCAGCAGCACCGCGCATAATCTTTTGTACACCATCAATATTTGCTACACCATATTTACCTTGCATATCAGTCAAAGTGTAAGTACCGCAGAAAGTATAACCTTCTTTTGTAACAGATATAGCTGAACCTTCAACTACATTTTTATTTTCAAGCACCTTGCCACTTGCAATAGCTTGCGGTGCAAAGAACAAATACGGGGTGTTTGCTTGCATTTCTGTAACTTCAGCAAAGTTAAGACCATTGCCGTTTACACCAGAAAATTCCTGAGCCTTAGCACCTTCAGCAATGTCTGTAGGTTTCACATTGAAGGGCAAGCAAACAGTATTCCATCCTTGTGCAAAAGAACGATTCAGAATAACGTCCTTAGTGCCAGCTTCGTCAGCAGTAACGGCTTGTTGATCGTTTACTACAGTAAAATCTTTGCCGAATACAACATTAATTATTTGTCCCATGTTAATATCAATGTTGCAGAAGAAACGATTGTCTGTCATTTTGCCCGCAAATTTTATGGGTACATCACCTAAGCCTGGGCCACCCCATGCTCCAGCGTATGTTTCATCAGTACCTTCAGTAATTTGAATGGTTTGTGTGGATACAAAAGTCATCATGCCAACCTTGCTCTTTTCAGCCTTCAATCCTGTAAGAATAATGTTTCCAATAGGCATAGATTCTTCAGGAGTAGCTCCAGCAAGAATGAAATTGCTTAACTCCATAATGTAAGTGTCGTTAGGCATCTCATAGATATTAATTGAAGAGGTTTGCTCTGAGGGGGTGTTTCCATCCACGGTTACAGATAAACCACCATTATATTGTTTTGTGGTTTTAGGTGCTGTAAACTGAATTTTGTAAGTGTGATAATTGGTCTCGTTTTCAGAGATGTCATTACCTTTAACTGTAATGGTTAATAAACCAGTTGCTGCATCGTATATTTTTGAAATCGTTGCGCCTTCACCATTTGAAGTCATTTTCAGTAATGAAGGATCATATACTTTATTGACATTTACTTGGTTTGATGTACTGAAATCAAGTGTTTCTTTATCGTAGGTAGCTGTTGATAATTCTGAGTTGTATACAAACTCCAAATCGTCAATATAAAGCATATCGTTCACAGTTCCTTCACCCGGTTCTGTGTTTGTACTGAATGAAACTAACATATAAGCGGGCTCATCTTCATCAGCTGTATGGTAGTATGTAAATGGAATTTTTAATTCAGTCCATGTATCATATCCCTTTTTTCCAATTTCTAAATCGGAGGCACTTGCAATTTTAATGTCAGAATAATCATTTCCTGGTATTTCAGGATCTTGATATTTTTGAGAGTTATGCAAAACAGCATTTACGCTTGCATAGGGGTACTTTGAATTTTTCGTAGCATCATTGGCAACAAACTTAACCCAAACCTTCATCGTATCAGGCTTACCTGCAAAAGTAGGGTTAAAGTTTGTATTTTTGTTACCTTTTTCTTTGTAGGTACCCCCAGGAGAATAGTTGTAATTCTTTTGGGGGTCATTAGCCGTCGTACTTGAACTATTAACACGTCCAGAAGTCATTACGCCATTAGCTAAAACGCCTACAATATTGGTGGCTTTTATGTAAACACTTTTTGTACCTTCAGAATTAGGACGAATATCCGTTGATACACGAAGTTTGTCATCTTTGTTTTGACCAAAAGTAGCATTAGAACCACTCATTGTTGGATATCCATGCCAATTCTTAGGTTCATAAGCTTTCTTGCCAAAATAGTTGTAACCTATTACAAACCCCTCCTCAAAATCAGAATTAGGTAATTGATATTGTGCCATACCACTACCGCAAATAGCAGCCATAGCGAGCGTTAAAATACTTTTTTTCATATTGTTTGTGTTAAAGGCAAAGCCGCGAGAGCATATTCTCAAGACGGCTTTGCGATTATGTTTTTAGTAATGTCTTATTTTACGATTTTTTTGCCACCTACGATGTTTACACCCTTAACGAGTGTGTTGGCACGACGACCATCGATGGTGTAGATAGTTTTTGAAGCTGCAGAAACATTAGTCTTTACATCGTTAATGCCTGTTTCAGTAGGAGCAAACTGGATGGTGTAAGTAGTTACAGCTTCGGGGTTGAAGCGAACGTCTTGCGCTTTTACAGTAAGTGTAAGTACGTTAGTCTCTTTGTTGAAAGATTTTGATACTGTAGCACCTTCGCCAACCTTTACGTAGCTAAGTTTGTTAGCATCGTAGCTCTCAGTAAGCGTTGCTGTGTTGCCCTCAGAGAAAGCAACAGGCTTGCCATCGAAAGTAACGTTCTTTAAACTGTGATAGTAGAGCAATTTTACGTTGTCAACAACCAAAGTATTTCCTGCACCCACCTTACTACGCTTTCCAAAGTAATCGCTTGCAGAGAAGATAATGTTCAATGAGTCGGGCTGAACGTCTGAGCCTGCAAATTCACCATAATTCAAATCTACAACCATTGTTGCGAGAGAGTTTGTTTGGTCGCCTTCGATGCTCTTAACTACCGAAGCTACGCAAGCAGCATCATCGCTCGTTGTAACATTACCGCCCGTAGTAGTTTCAAGACCTAAGATGTTACGGTCGCGGTTGTACATAGTAACCTTGTTAGGACTGCCAAATTTAGTTTCGCCAGGAACATTCGCTTGTGCATACTGACCTTTCCACAAATAAGCAACAACTGTAGCAGGCTCGCTGGCATTGATGGTAGAAGCTTTGTAAGTTTCTTCGCCTTCGTTAGCAGTGGCATCGCCAGTAGCCTTGCCGTGACTGCGGATATAGTCAAACTGGATGGCATCGGGTTTGCCTTTGAAAGCAATACCACCAAAAGCACCACCATCAGCACTCTTTTCAAGGTTCATAACATCGGCAGTAGCCCAGGTAGTGCCCAAACTCATGTAGCCAGGAACAATTTGAGTATCCATGAAGGGGTTCGGACGATTGGTGAGTTTAACAGCAAAGTCAGCAACCTCAGCCTCCTCATCGTTCACCTGAATAGGTTCGCCCACCAAGGTAGCACCAATACCATTCATACCCGTAACATTTGCAATGCACCAAGGAGTGGGAGTTATGAATTCATCGAGTTGCCACTTTGATTGATTCCAATAGTCTTCATTACTTTCCAACTCGCTCCAATCAAAGAGACCATGTGTGCTGTCCCAAGGACGACTTTGCTGCCAAAAGCTAACTTCGTTGAAGTTGCCATTTTCAATAGCAAAATTGTTATTTACAGTACCCTTGAAAAGTACATAAATAGGCATGCTACTATCTTCAGACATAATCCACTGCACAGGGATGTAAGCAACAATGCTATCGCCCTTGATGTAGCTACGCTTCTCATCGAGACGTGCATCGGCTATGATACCCGCAGTAGTAAAGTTGAAGCGAACATTGGGGTTTTCGCCAAAAGTGTAAGTGCCTTCAGCCTCGTTGAGAGCGATGTTGGGCAAAAAGATGTCGCCCAACTGCATACCAGCAAAGGAGAAATTAGGCAGCGAAAAGTCTACCTTACCTTCAGTCTCTGAAGCGTTCACAAAGACTTTAGCCGGTACTCGGGCATCGTCTGTGTATTCTTCAGTTTGAAGAGCAATGTAAAGGTCGCCTGTGTAGCTGTTTACAATAGGTTTTACATCTGTTTGTGCAAAGCTTGCCACACTGCAGATAGTGGCACAGCAAGTGAGTAAAAATCTATTCATAGATAGAAAAGATAAATATGTTGTTTATTTTATTTACTTAGAACAAATAGTTAAAGCCCAATGTTCCATAAATGGGGTAGAGGGCGAAGGTAACGCTGGGGAAGTCAGACGGGAAGATGCCATTTAAGCCCCAAGCAACGTTAGCAGAAACTGAGAGGTGTTTGTAAGCCTTGAACTCACCTCCCAACTGCAAGCCCCACTGAAAGCGGCGCAGATTGTCAGAGAAGTCGTAGCTGGCACTTCCCACTTCAGCATATTGTCCGGTAGGGTCACCATTGCGGATGTAGCCATCGTAAGCCTTACCTGAGAAGGTACCATTGATAAGGTATGAAAAGTAAGGACCTGCTTGCACTTGCCAACGGTCGTTAAATGAATAAGTAGCAAGAACGGGGAAGGTGAGGTAGTTATTGTTCACCTCAGTTTTTACGTTACCAGTCCATGCACCATTCACCACACCCGAACCATCATCGTTAATAGCCTCCATGTGGTAGTTCTTAACAGTGGCATCCGTCTTCATACCTTTATTTTCGAAGCGAACCCCAATCATCGTACCCCAATGTTTGCCAAACTTGCGGTGTACAGCACCTTCAAGTTGCACACAGAGCGTGGGGTTATAGCTATTGATGCCACGAATTTCGGCAGGAAGGGGAAGGGGAGAAGTTCCACCTAAACTTACGCCAGCCCCTAAGCGTACGTGCCAACCTTTAAGGGCAGCCTTAATAAGGTTAATGTCGGTTTCTTTAGCCTCCTTCACCTTTTGAGCTTGTGCTGTGAAGGTGGTAAGGAGAGCGAGGAGGAAGAGTATCTTTTTCATTAAATGTGTTGCTATAAATGTATTACTTCTCGTTCACCAATTTAATTTCGTCAACATAGAGTGTTGAGCCTACGCATCCTTTAAAGTAAGCACCCTGTCGGCTTGATGTCATCACAATGGCAATGGCATATCCACCATTCGCCAATCGGTCGGCACTAAATTCTTTGCCATTCATAGGTTTAAAGGGCTCAGAAAAGTGAATCCACTCCGAAGCTTCAAGGTCTGCCATTTCACCGCTAAACTCCACAGGATTGTCGATGCGTGCCATAAGCACAATGCGGTTAGAGGTTAGCACATCATTACCATCGAGTGGTACAAACTTAGCACCTTGTGCCATTTCGGTTTGAGTAGCAGTTTCGTATACCACAGCATAGATGTCGGCAGTATCGCGCTTTTCGGGATAAAGTTTCCAGTTGCCGTCTCTAAACTCAGTTCCTGCTTTATATTTGTAGTAACCTTCTAAGCGGACGGGCTTTTTGGTTACGAGTTGTAAACCAAACTTAGTGGCTTTAAGTGCATTCTTAGCACTAACAGCGGCCGCACTTGCGTTGAATGTACCAATAAAGATGTTGCCTGCAGCAATAGGCATTTTTGTACTTTTCCAACCCGTTTCGCGTGTGGTAAGTTTAATAGCCTTGCCATTCACACCATTTTCAACCGCAACAGTAGGGTAGTCGCTAATGGGTGCGTTGCTTTTTGCAATGGCATATCCACCATTACCCGTAGCCCAATATTTACGTTCAGGATTATTAGGGTCGTTGGCATCAAGTTCGTACCATTCTTGGAATTTGCCACGCGTATCGAGTTTAAAATTCTCAAAGCCCATAAGCCATTCATCGTATTCAACGGGGGGCAACTCAAAGCTCACCTTGTAGTCTTTGCTCCAATTACCGTCTTGCGAGTGCGTGGTGTAGGTTTGGGGTGAGGTAAAGTTACGAGTTATTCCATTGCCATTAACCTGTGTACCATCAATGTTAGCCGTAAGCCAAGCACCTTCGGTAAGTGTAAATTTAGGGTTAAGGGCAGAACGATCGATATCGCGGTTTGCCATGGTGAAAACCACATAGTCGTTTTGAATGTTGGGATCACCCTTCAGTATGCTACGGTGTTCCTCAAGCCACTCTTGATCAACCCCCGTAATGTCGCATTCGGCATTAAGAGGCTCGTCTTGTATACACGAGTTAAGGGTAAAGAGCATGATGGCTGACTGGATGAACAGAACGATGCGTTTCATGTTTTAATTTTGTTGTTGAAAAGTGTGTGTAAGTGTGTTGCGTTGTTAAGTCTAAGTTTTGGGGCAAAGCTCAGTTAAGGTTTTGAGCTTTTTGTCTTTGCTAAAAGGCAAGTGTTGGGGGGAGATGTTTACGACATAATAAGGCATATTGCATACTATCCCCTTTCAGTGTGCAAAGTTACGAAAAATATCTTCAAAGAAAGAGTTTTCTTGATTTTCAAGGCAATTTGTACCGGTAAAACCGGTAATTACCGATATTTCCCACCATTTTGCCATGTTTTTAGGTTAAAAGAGAAAACAAGAATAAGGATTAGGAATAGTGGACTCAGGCACGAAAAGTCTTTACATGCCCTATAAAAGTTTGCGCATTTTGTTCATAATCTCTACACCTAAAAAGCAAAAATGTAGGCTTCATTTCATTTCGTTTTACTCACAATGGTTTTATGAGTAAAGCATATTTGCGTGTAAAATAAGAAAGGCGTTGAAACAAAAAACACCTATAATATAGTCATCGTTTAAAAATAAAGCCGTATATTTGCAGCAAATATACCCCTATACCTTTGGGCCAGATTGGATTTGACAGCGGGTTGGAGTGGTATGTAAGCACGCAGTGCGCCTGATAGTGGGCACTTAAATCTCGGCTATCGACAATTTAACTGGCGAAAACAAGTTTGCTCTCGCTGCCTAATCGAAGTATAGTAGATTGGCTTTATTTCGGCACAAGGTGCTGAAACGAGACATCACCCAAGAGCTCTTTTTCCGAAGCGTCTTGAAATGGTGGTGCAGATAAATCGGGAATAGTCTGCGTTGGCCTCGCAACAAAGGCGAAACTTTTAGAGGATAAGGCTGCGGTTGGTGGCACTGGTCTTGCCACAGCACGAAAATTTAGTCAGTGATAAGCGTGTAGAAAGCATATTAGTTCCCCGTTTGGACGAGGGTTCGAGCCCCTCCTGGTCCACTTATTTTAAACCCTTATTTAGCCGAAAAATGGTATGTCTCTCAAAAAGTGTATAGAAGGTGTTCTGTTAGATAAAGCGAAAATGGAATCTCCTTCGCCTTCGGGTGATTCTTGGTTTGACAATCCAGAAAATATGAGGCTTGTGAAGCAAGGTATGCAGGACATAGAGCAAGGTAAAAGCGTGAGATATACCCAAGCCGACTTTAAAACCAAGTTTGGGGTATGAAAAAAACTGCAATTCTTCAATACATAGGAGAATTGCAGTTTTTTTATTTAATAGCCAAGTCTATACACTTGGCAGAGAGTGTCCATTGATTTTGCGATACAAGTCGAGGGCATACACATCAGTCATGCCCGATAGGTAATCAAGCACAGCCATTAAGCGGTCGCCCTCGCGTGGGGCATGAACTTCGTATTGCGAAGGAACCTGCTGCAGCAATAATTGCGAGTAAGCTTTTTCGGGAGCCATAACGGCATCTGTAATAAGCTCGAGTAAGGTGTAAATGATGTGATAACCAGCCAAGTCAACATCCGTCACCTCATGACAAAGATAAATGCGTGTAGCTGCTATATCCTCGCATTTGCGGTAGGCATTATAAAGCAAGGGAGGTAGATGGTCGATGAGCGACCCTTCAAATTCACCTGCAAGAATCTCCTCCTCGTGCGCCATAAAGGTTTGCACACAAGCACGTTCAAGCGCATTGATAACACACGAACGGTAATACACAATTTGGTCATCAATGTCCGTGTCAGTAGCATAGCGATTCTTTAATTTTTCTTGTTCGTCAGCTTCAAAGAAGTTTAAAAACAACTGCATGGTCTGTTCATCGCTAAGAATGCGTAGTTTGTGAGCATCCTCAATGTCCATTATTTCATAGCAAATGTCGTCAGCAGCTTCAACCAAATAAACCAAAGGGTGGCGTGCATAACGTAGCGTGTTACCTGGCAAGTCAGGCAAACGTTTTAAGCCTAAAGCATCAGCAATATGAAGGTAAGTAGCGCGTTCGGCTTCAAAAAAGCCAAACTTAGGTTTGCGGCGTGCACCATCCGAGCCATAAGGGTATTTCACAATCGAAGCCAAAGTAGCATACGTCATAACAAATCCCCCACGGCGTCTACCGCTAAAGTGGTGTGTGAGCAGTCGAAAGGTGTTGGCATTACCATCGAAACGCGTAATGTCTAACCATTCAGCTTCCGACAGACTTCGTCCATCATGTGTGATGAGGCTGCGCCATTGGCGACCCTTACCTTCGCTAAAATAAGTGCGAATGGCACGTTCGCCCGAGTGTCCAAAGGGCGGATTACCCATGTCGTGAGCCAAACATGCAGCACTCACAATGGCTCCCATGCCTGTAACTTCGGTTTCTTTTAGTTCAGGATGGCGTGCAATTAGTTCGATACTCACATCCGTACCCAATGAACGTCCAACGCTCGACACCTCAAGGCTGTGTGTCAGACGGTTATGAACAAACACACTGCCAGGTAGTGGAAACACCTGTGTCTTGTTTTGCATACGTCGAAAAGCGGCCGAAAAAATTAGTCGGTCGTAGTCGCGTTGAAACTCAGTGCGCCGCTCTTCAAGGGGTTTAGGTTTATCTTCTTTACCCAGTCGTTTAGATGATATAAGCTTTTGCCAATCCATAGCTGTGAAGTTTTATGCCGCAAATTTATGATAAAAGCGGCAAGTATGCTGCATATTTCCCCCAAAATCAGTACTTTTGCAACAAATAAACTCAAACAACGAAATCAATAGGCAATGAAAATAAAAATAGTAAATAGTTCACACCATCCACTTCCGCAGTATGCCACCCCACTCAGTGCAGGATTAGATTTGCGTGCTAACCTCGATGCCCCCATCACGTTGCAGCCTATGGAAAGACGTTTGGTACCAACGGGACTGCGCATTGCATTGCCCGAGGGTTATGAAGCACAGGTGCGTCCACGCTCAGGACTTGCACTGAAACATGGCATCACATTGCTTAATACTCCTGGTACGATTGATGCTGATTATCGTGGCGAAATAGGCGTGATAATGGTAAATCTCTCAACCGAACCTTTTACTATTGCCGATGGTGAACGCATCGCACAGTTAGTTATTGCTCGTTATGAACAAGCTGAGTGGTTAGAGACAGATGCGCTCGACGAAACTGAACGAGGTGAAGGCGGCTTCGGACATACAGGTAAACAATAATTGGGGAACCCCTATTCAAAAGTCTGTCTTAACAAACACACACCTTCAAAAAAGGATTTTGAACATCGTTTTCCTAAAACATTGACACAGCAAACAAACATATTATTACATAGTAAGCCAACGATAGCCCACAGCCATCGTTGGTTATTGGTGCTTTGTGCAATCGTGTCATTGTTGTTAGTCAGTGCTTGTCACACTGCCAAGCATGTGCAAAAGTCAGAGTCGCGCAAGGAGGCAACAGCTCATGTACCTAAACATCTATTATCGCGTGCACAGCAGTGGCGTTACAACGAGTTGTTTCTCGAAGCAATTCGTCAAAAAGAGGCAGGGCATATTAGTGCAGAACACGAGTTGCTTGATGCAGCACTAAAAATAAATCCGTTAGCTTCTGAGGCACTTTATGAAATGGGACTCCTAAAGTTATCGTATACCATGTATTCTGATAGCGTTGGACGAGCCATGGGCGACTCACTGTTACGTTTGGCAGTAGAAAAAGAACCATTCAACCCCTATTACAAGGAAACGTTAGCCACCTATTTAGCCAATAGTGCAAACTATCGTGAAGCGATAGAATTGTATGAGGAATTGGCAGACGAAAAAGAAACCAACGAAACGCTAAGCACCCTAATATGGCTTTACAAAACCAGTGGAGACTATGCAGGTGCCATTCGTACCATCGACCGTTTAGAGCGCATAGAGGGACGTAGTGAACAACTCAGCCTTGAAAAGTTTCAAACCTACTTGGCAATGAAGGACGATGAGCATGCCTATCAAGCCATCGAGGACCTTTGTGCAGAATATCCCTACGACTTGCGCTATCGTGTGCTGCTTGGCGACCTTTATGACCAAAATGGTTATCATGAGCAAGCATTGCTTATCTATAAGGACGTACTTGCTGCAGAACCCGATAACAGCTATGCGCAAATATCCTTATTAGCCTACTACAAGGCAGCTGAGGCGGACTCGCTCTATTTAGATTTGTTGCACCGCGTAGTGCTTAATCCGCGTACGCAAACAGCAGCTCGCATCGAAGCCATGCGAGGTTATGCTGAAGACAACATACGTCGTAGAGCAGACTCCACTGAGGTGTTGCAACTATTTAACCAAGCTTTAGCGCAACCGCAGGAAAATCGTGATATGGCAGAACTAAAGGCTTATTACGTAAGCGAACGTCGCATGCCAACCGACTCACTCCTTGCAGCCATGCGCACCATTCTGAGCATCGAACCCGACTATACCACAGCACGTTTACAAGAGTTGCTCATTATGTTGCAGCGCGACAGTATGCAGCAAGTGGCAAAAATATGTCGTGAAGGTGAACTTTATGATCCTACCGAGGTAACATTTTATTATTACGAGGGTACAGCACTCTATCGTTTGGGCAAGGACTTTGATGCCATACGTTGTCTGCAAAAGGGTACCGACCGTATTGATGAAAGCACCGACCGACAGTTGGCTTCCGACATTTATGCTTTGTTAGGCGATGTGTTGCACAGCAACCACCTAAAGGAGGAGGCATACATAGCCTATGACCATGCTTTAGAGTATAATGAGTTAAACCTCTTGTGCCTAAACAACTATGCTTATTTTTTAGGCATGGATGGGCAGCAACTTGATAAGGCAGAGCGCATGAGTCGCATCACGGTTGAAGCTGAAGGCACAGACCCTACTTATCTCGACACGTATGCGTGGATACTTTATTTAAAGAAAGACTATGTGCAAGCGCGTGAGTACATACGCGAGGCTATACGTTTGACTGAGGAAACTGAAGCAAACGCATCCATCTTTGAACATGCAGGCGACATTGCTTATCGTTGTGGCGATCGTAACCAAGCTTTGGTATATTGGAAGAAAGCCTTGTCGCTAACACGCGACCGCTCGGCACGACGCAATGTGCAACGCAAAGTCTGGCGACGTAGACTTTAGTTTTAGTGTGGTTCTAAAAACTCTGATTTTTCAAACATCCCAAAAGCAAATCAACTGACAAAAAGGGGGCTTCCTTAATAGATAAGCCACCTTCTTAAAAAAATACGCAAAATGAAACAACTCCTATATATATGTCTCGTAGTGCTGGCTTTTACAGCTTGTCGCTCGAGCAAGAACATAGAAAAAAGCAAGTTACCTTCAACCACCACAACAACCGAGGTATCACGTGTAAAGGCAGCACAAGCTGCTGCAGCCTTGGCTTATACCCAAAAGGTGGTGTCGCATAAGGTAAATAGTCAGTGCATCAGTGCCAATGCTAAGGTACGCATCACAGGCATGGGGGGCAAAGATCTGAGTGCCAATGGCAAGTTGCAGATGAAGCGCAACCAAATGGTACGCATCTCATTGCGTATGTTAGGATTCGAAGTGGGCGTAATGGAGTTTACACCCACCGATGTATTGGTTATCGACCGTTTCAACAAGCAATATGTGCGTGCTGCCTACAACGAAGTAGGCTTTTTGCGTCAAGCAGGACTTGATTTCTATTCGCTTCAAGCCTTGTTTTGGAATGAACTCTTCTTGCCAGGACAACATCAGCTCACAGCGTCCGACCTTAAACGCTTCACGCTCGAGCAAACTCAGCAAACCACGGTGCTTGTGCCCACAGGTACCCCTCGGCTTACTTACCGTTTCATAACCGATGCACACACCGAAACCTTGCGTCGTTTGCAAGTGTTGGGTAAGAGGGCAACCGATAAGGGTGAGTTTGCCTTTAACTACGACCAATTTCAGCAATTTGGTGGCAAACAATTTCCCACGCAGTTGCAGTTGGCTGTGAGTGGAACAGGCAAGGACGTAAGTTTAGGCATCAGTTTGTCATCGTTAAAAACAAATGCTGACTTCGACACTACTGGCACCAAACTGTCAAGCAAATACACCCGTCGCTCTGCTGCCGAAGTGCTTAGCAAATTGGGCTTGTTATAAGGGTGGTTCATATCCCGATGAACCAAAAATCATCTAACTCCCCCAAAAACCTCATAAAAGCAGCCCCAAACATCTCTCTCTATAAAAAAGAAAATCAAAAGGTCACAACAAAATGGCTCGCATCGTTTATACACTCATCTGCATGTTGCTGGTTTGCATGGCATTGCCTGCACAAACCAACAAAAAGATACGTTCTTTGCAAAGACAGCAGACTACGTTGAAACAAAACATAGCCTCGCAAGAAAAAATGCTGAAGACAACCAAAAAGGATGTCAACTCACAATTAGCCAACTTGCAGGTTATCAATGTGCAGATTGAGGGACAACAAAAGTATGTAAATGGCATACATGCTGAACTCACTGAACTTGCCACAACCATCAAGGGGCTTGAGCAACAACTGCGTTTGCTTGAGCAAGACTTGGCAGTGTGTAAACGACGTTATCAGCGCTCGGTGTCCTATATGTTTCGCAAGCGTAACATGGTGTCGAAGTGGCAATTCATACTTTCTGCCAAAGACTTCCGACAAATGTATCGTCGATTGCGCTATATGTCAAGCTTTAGTCGTTACCAGCGTGCACAAGCTGAGGTTATTCGGCAAAAAGAACAGCAAGTACAAGCAAAGCGCAATGAACTTTTAGGGGTAAAAACCGAAAAGAACCGCCTCTTTAGTGAGGGGCAAGCCGAAACGCGCAAATTGCAAGGACAGCAAAAGGAACGACAGAATGTGGTGAACGAGCTTAACAAAAAGCAAAAGGAACTGCAAGCCTCTATTGTCCAACAACGCAAAAAAGCTGCAGCACTCAATGCACGCATCGACCAACTTATTCAACAAGAAATAGCTGCTGCCGAGCGTCGTCGTAAAGCAGAAGCCGAACGTCGTCGTAAAGCTGAAATTGCACGTCAAGCTCGTCTTAAGGCACAACGCGAACAGGCTGCTCGCGAAAAAGCATCTCGCGAACGTGCCGAAGCACGACGCAAAGCAGAAGCCGAACGCAAAGAGGCTGCTGAACGTCGCAACGCTTCAAGAAATTTGGCTTCTTCCAAAACAAAGAGTAGCCATACAAGTAAAAAGAATACACGTCGTGTAACTCCCAAACCAGTGCCCGAGGTTGAAGAAAGACCCATCTTTAACGAGGCAGACAATGCCGATCGTGCATTGAATAGCTCGTTTGCAGCCAATCGGGGCAGATTGTCCATGCCTATTACCGGAGGCTATGCCATTACGCGCCACTATGGTTCATACAACGTGGCAGGACTTAAGGGCGTGCAGCTCGATAGTAAGGGCATTAACATTACGGGACATCCAGGAGCACAAGCACGCGCCGTGTTTAAGGGTGAGGTCACAGCCATCTTTAGTTACAGTGGCATGTACAATGTCATCGTGCGTCATGGTTCATACATGTCGGTCTATTGCAATCTGTCGTCCGTGTCAGTGCGTAATGGTCAACATGTTGAGGCTCGACAAACCTTAGGCTCTGTAGCCAGAGATGCTTCGGGTAACTGTACGCTTCACTTCCAACTCCGTAAAGAAACCGCCAAGTTGAATCCAGAAGCTTGGCTCGCACGTTAAAGGGTGCATTGAGGGCATTGGTTTTAAGCACACAGTGCCACCCAATTTACATAGAAATATAATAAGCACATAGTAAGCACACATAATAAGCACATTAAAATGGTAAAAGATAATTGGAAACAAAAGGGCTATGTTGACGAGCCCGTGCCGCAAGGCGTAGACCTCAAGGCCGAAATTCGCCGCATGTGCAAGGAAAAGAACGCCATTATCCTGGCACACTACTACACAGAAGGCGTGCTTCAAGACATTGCCGATTTTGTAGGCGACAGTTTAGGACTTGCACAGCAGGCAGCAAAGACCGATGCCGACATCATTGTGATGTGCGGTGTGCACTTTATGGGCGAGACCAATAAAATTCTTTGTCCTAACAAAAAGGTACTCGTCCCCGATTTAAATGCCACTTGTTCGCTTGCCGAGAGCTGTCCCGCCGATGCGTTTAAGAAGTTTGTTGAGGAACACCCCGACCATCAAGTAATTTCATACGTTAACACCACAGCAGCAGTTAAGGCTCTAACCGATGTGGTGGTAACATCAAGCAATGCCAAGAAGATTGTCGAAACCTTCCCCAAGGATGCCAAACTTATCTTTGGTCCCGACCACAACTTGGGCAGTTACATCAACTCGGTAACAGGCAGAAATATGTTGCTTTGGAATGGTGGTTGCCATGTTCACGAGCGTTTCTCAGTTGAAAAGCTTGTGGAGTTAAAACACGAACATCCCCAAGCCAAAGTACTTGTACACCCCGAATGTCGTGGTGCAGTAGTTAAGTTGGCTGATGTTGTAGGTTCTACAGCAGCATTGCTCAACTATGCCGTAGCATCTCCTTGCGACACCTTCCTTGTGGTAACAGAAAGTGGCATTCTTCACGAAATGCAGAAGAAATGTCCCGAAAAGAACTTCATTCCTGTTCCGCCCGACGATAGCACCTGCGGTTGTAACGAGTGCAACTTTATGCGCCTCTGCACCCTCGAGAAGGTTTATAACACCCTTCGCTACGAATGGCCCGAAATTGATGTTCCTGCCGATGTAGCAGCTCAAGCTATAAAGCCTATTGAGCGTATGCTTGAACTGAGCAAGTAAATATGATAGTTGTTTTTGAGCAAGACTACCTGAAGGAACTCTATGAACAAGGAGTTGCAAAGAAAAAGAAATACAGATTTCAACCTCAGGTAGTAAAGAATTATCAAAACTGTATCAAGATTCTTATAAAAGCGAAGCAAATAGAAGATTTATTTCCAATCAAATCTTTGAATTATGAAAGTTTGAAAGGAAGTAAAAAAGGAATATCTTCTATTCGTGTAAATAATCAGTATAGAATAGAATTTAGGGTTTCTCAAATCGATGGGAATTCTGTTCTGACGCTTTGTAATATTCTTGAATTATCCAATCATTACCGCTAAAATAAAGTCGTATGATAACCATACCAGGGATAGATTCGCAAATGATAGCGAACAATTTGACACCTTCAATTGTTTCGCCACCAGGTGACTTGCTTATTAGTGAACTTGATGAGCGTGGCATAAGTATTGACCAATTTTCAAAACTTACAGGGATAAAAGCAGAAACTATTACGGCAATAGTTCAGGGAGACGAGGCCATAACCCCAGCGTTTGCCCTTATTTTTGAAGCTGCGCTTGGCATAAGTGCAGATTTATGGATGAGTTTGCAAGCCGATTTCGACATGCAGAATGCTAAACGCAATCCATCTTTTATGGATCGTCTCAAGACAATACGTAAAATTGCTGCGGTTTTATAAACGTAACCTATGAGCATCAATCAACGAATAGCTACACTGCGCCAATGGATGGCAGAACAGTGTGGCAGTCAATGTGGCAGTAATTGGGCATACGTTGTGCCAACTGCCGACCCACATAACAACGAATACATACCATCCCATTGGATGTGTCGCGAATGGCTCACGGCATTTAATGGCTCGGCAGGCATTGCTGTGGTTACTGCCACACAAGCAGCCCTTTGGACCGACTCTCGCTATTGGCTTCAAGCAGCCGAGCAATTGGCAGACACTCCCTTCATTTTGATGAAAGAGGGAGAAGAAGGCGTGCCTAATGTAACAGCTTGGCTCCAAGCACAAGGCATCAAGCAATTTGCTGGTCCGGCAGACATGATATCGTGTCAAATGGTTGACGATTATCGTGCCGAAGGGATTGAATATATGGCATTGCCCGATGCTTTCGATGCGTTATGGACGGAGCGTCCCGCCCTTCCTGCACAACCCATTGTGGTTTACAATCCACTTTATGCAGGTCGTTCGGCAACCGAAAAGTTAGCAACTTTAGCCACATGGTTTGATGAGGCTGCAACAACCAAGGCTGAGGCTTATCTCATCAACGACCTTGCAGACATTGCTTGGCTGCTCAATTTGCGTGGAAGTGACATAGCCTACAATCCTGTGTTTGTGGCATACCTTATATATAATAAGGAGTCGCGCAAGTTCACACTCTTTACGCATGCCGAAACACTTACAGCCGAAGCGCAGCAAGCTTTAGCCTTAGCCAAAGTAAGTGTGGCCCCTTATGCAGACGCTGCAAATTATGTGGCACAACATCCCACCGCTATCGACCCAGCTATGGCAACCATACATTTGTGCCAAAGCAACCCTTGTGCAGCCTTGCATTACACCTCACCCATTGAGATGTGGCGAGCCATTAAGTGCGAAGCCGAAGCCGAAGGTATGCGACAAGCCATGTTGCGCGATGGTGTAGCAATGGTTCGTTTTTTGCGTTGGCTTGATGAGCGCATGGAGGCAGGCGAGGAGGTAACCGAACTCAGTGTTGATGAAAAATTAACTGCTTTGCGTGCCGAACAACCAGGCTTTAAGGAATTGAGTTTTGGCACCATTGCCGCTTGTGGTGCTCATGGCGCAATCGTACACTACGAGGCAGACCGTCGCACCAATGTGCGTTTGCCACAACATGGTTTACTCTTGCTCGATAGTGGTGCGCAATACGACTGTGGCACAACCGACATTACCCGTACCATCGCTCTTGGTAACCTCACAGCCGAGGAGCGTCACGTCTACACCTTGGTGCTAAAAGGACACTTGCGCCTTGACAATTTGCATTTCCCCGATGGCACAACAGGTTTGCAATTAGACCTTGCAGCTCGTCAGGACATGTGGGCAGCAGGCTACGACTTTGGTCACGGAACAGGTCATGGAGTAGGTGCAGCCCTTTGTGTACACGAAGGTCCACACCAAATTCGTAAAAACGTGCGTCCTTGCACGCTCATTCCTTTCCGAGCAGGCATGACCATCACCAACGAACCTGGTATTTACGTAGAAGGACGCTTTGGAGTACGCATTGAAAATACACTTCTTTGTGTTCCCAGTCAGCAAACAGCCTTCGGTCGTTTCTTGCGTTTCGAAACACTCACACTTTGTCCTTACGACTTGCGTGCAGTAGACCAGTCGTTGCTTACACCAGACGAGATAGAGCAAATCAATGCCTATCATCTCCATGTGCATCGTAGCCTAATGCCACTGCTCACCGATGAAGCAGACAAAATATGGCTGGCACGCGCTACGGCAGCTATGGAGTAAGTATGCAGGGGTACAATAAAGCCCTACTATACTCTTTTACATTAAAATTACAAAATAATGGAAACAACAAGACAACAAAAGATATCACGTCTCATTCAAAAAGAATTGAGCGACATTTTTCAAAAACAGACACAAGGCACACATGGTGTGTTGGTGTCAGTGAGCGCAGTGCGCATCAGTCCCGACCTCAGCATAGCACGAGGCTATCTTAGCATTTTCCCTTCCGAACGTTCGCAAGAGATACTTGCTAACATCAATGCCAATGCGCGTCAAATACGTTTTGAACTCGGAACACGCGTACGTCACCAGTTGCGCATCATCCCAGAATTAAAGTTCTTTATAGACGATTCGCTCGACTATCTCGATCACATCGACTCCTTGCTTAAAGGCGATGAAACCTCAGCCGAGGGTCGTGCAGCAGAAACCGACTCAAATACTGAGCCCAATGCTTAGTTCGTGGCGTTTGCCCCTCTTCTTTGCTCGTCGCTATTTATTTTCGCGTAAAAGGGTAGGAGCCATTAACATCATCTCGGGCATCTCAGTGGCAGGCGTAGCTTTTGGCACGGCGGCCTTGTTGTGTACGCTCAGCGTGTTCAATGGTTTTCGCGACCTTATAGGTTCGCTCTACACCACCTTCGACCCACAAATTGAGGTTGTGCCTACGCAAGGCAAGTTTGCCACAGCCGACGACCCTGCTTTGGCAAAAATGCGTGCCTTGCCCGAGGTCGAAGCCTCTTCATTTTGTTTAGAAGACAATGCCCTTATACTTTTTCGTGGACGTCCAACCGTCATCATGCTCAAGGGCGTTGACGATAATTTCGACCGCGTAACAGGCATACGCTCCATCCTTTACGGCACAGGCAGCTATCAGTTGCATCGGGCAGGAATTAACTATGCCATTCCTGGCATTGGTTTGGCAAGTACAATGGGAGGCATAGATTTTGGTACACTGCAAATTTGTGCACCCCGAAAAGGCGAACGAGTTAATTTGGCAAATCCTGGCGAGAGTTTTAATGCCGACGATGTAACCTCGCCTAAGGTATGTTTTGATGTAAAACAGCGCCGTTACGACGAGAACTATCTTATCACCTCTTTAGCTTTTGCGCAAGGGCTATTTGAGCAACTAGGTTGCATCACGGGGCTTGAACTTAAATTGCGTCCCACAGCCGATACTGAGCATGTAAAAGCTCGCATGCAGCAAATAGCAGGTCAGCGTTTCAAGGTGTTGAATCAGTTAGAACAGCAACAGGAGGTGTTCAATGTCATGAACATCGAGAAGATGATGGCATACCTTTTCCTCACCTTCATTTTGCTCGTAGCATGTTTCAACATCATTGGCTCTGTTTCCATGCTAATCATTGACAAGCGTGGTGATGTGCAAACACTTCGCAATTTGGGTGCGAGCGACAAACTCATTTTCCGCATATTCCTTTACGAAGGTCGTTTCATTGCGGTGGTAGGTGCCATTATAGGCACGCTCATCGGTTTAGGTTTATGTTGGTTGCAGCAAATGTTTGGCTTTATCAAATTGGGAGGTTCGGCAGGCAATTTCATCATCGATGCTTATCCTGTGAGCATTCATGCCACCGACATAGCTTTGGTTTTTGCCACTGTTATTGTCGTAGGTTTTGTGGCAGTGTGGTATCCCGTGAAGTATCTCAGCAAACGCTTTTTAAATGATTGAGTGCTTCTATTTGTTTCACGCGCCAGCCTTACTCCGTTAGGGGTGAGGCTGGCGCGTGAAGTGTAAATGATAGCTTTTGGAATCGTCTGTATTGATAGTATAGACTAATTTTGAAAACCTACTTAAGTATTACAAGCTATTGAAGCTACGCGATGAGGAGGTATTTATGGAAATTCAAAAAAATAATTTATGAACATTTGTGGCTCATTGATGGATATTTATGACGACTCTAACCGCGAAGCGCAAATATAAATATTTATGACTGCCATTCAATCTCTATTGCCATGAT
>UQPD01000024.1 GCA_900542795.1 uncultured Prevotella sp.
CTCAGTTGATAGAGCACTAGCCTTCCAAGCTGGGGGTCGCGGGTTTGAGCCCCGTCTTCCGCTCTATTAAATTTTTCGTTTGCTGTTATAGCTCAGCGGTAGAGCACTTCCTTGGTAAGGAAGAGGTCGCGAGTTCAAGTCTCGCTAACAGCTCTCTTTCAAATCAAGTCTTTTATTTACAGAAGATTGAATAAACAAAGAAAATCATTCAAATAAAAAATAATAACAGCTATGGCTAAAGAGAAATTTGAACGTACCAAACCGCATGTTAACATCGGTACTATTGGTCACGTTGACCACGGTAAGACTACTTTGACTGCCGCTATTTCTAAGGTTCTTCACGAAAAGCTCGGTACTGGCGAAGATGTTAAGTCATTCGATCAGATCGATAACGCTCCTGAGGAAAAGGAACGTGGTATCACTATCAATACTGCTCACATCGAGTATGAAACAGAAAAGCGTCACTATGCTCACGTAGACTGCCCGGGTCACGCCGACTACGTAAAGAACATGGTAACTGGTGCTGCTCAGATGGATGGTGCTATCATCGTAGTAGCTGCTACTGATGGTCCTATGCCTCAGACTCGTGAGCACATCCTTCTCGCTCGTCAGGTAAACGTTCCCCGTCTCGTTGTGTTCTTGAACAAGTGCGATATGGTTGAGGACGAAGAAATGCTCGAGCTCGTAGAAATGGAAATGCGCGAACTCCTTGAACAGTATGACTTCGAAGAGGATACTCCTATCATCCGCGGTTCTGCACTCGGTGCTTTGAACGGCGTTGCTAAGTGGGAAGATTCTGTAATGGAGCTCATGAATGCTGTTGATAACTGGATTCAGGAACCTGTTCGTGACGTAGAAAAGCCTTTCTTGATGCCTGTTGAGGACGTATTCTCAATCACTGGTCGTGGTACTGTTGCTACTGGTCGTGTTGAAACTGGTGTTGTAAAGGTTGGTGACGAAGTTCAGATCCTTGGTCTTGGCGAAGATAAGAAGTCAGTTGTAACTGGTGTTGAGATGTTCCGTAAGATCCTCGACGAAGGTGAAGCTGGTGATAACGTAGGTCTTCTCCTCCGTGGTATCGATAAGTCTGAAATCAAGCGTGGTATGGTTATCACTCACCCGGGTGTAATCACTCCGCACAAGAAGTTCAAGGCTTCTATCTACGTATTGAAGAAGGAAGAAGGTGGTCGTCACACTCCGTTCGGTAACAAGTATCGTCCTCAGTTCTACCTCCGTACAATGGACTGTACAGGTGAAATTCACCTCCCCGAGGGAACTGAAATGGTAATGCCTGGTGATAACGTAGAAATCTCTGTAGAACTTATCTACGCTGTTGCTATCAACGTAGGTCTCCGTTTCGCTATCCGTGAAGGTGGTCGTACAGTTGGTTCAGGTCAGATTACTGAAATCCTTGACTAATCATTGGTTGGTTTTTTAACCAAATTCAAAAATATAATAGGACCTTGTCTGTCAAGGCAAGGCCTATTTTACGGGAATAGCTCAGTTGGTAGAGCACTGGTCTCCAAAACCAGGTGTCGGGAGTTCGAGCCTCTCTTCCCGTGCTAAACGATACATATATGTTCCAGAAAGTTATTGCATACTGCAAAGATTCATACGACGAATTATCTCATAAGACCACGTGGCCTACGAGACAGGAGTTGACTCACAGCGCGATTGTTGTGTTAACAGCTTCCATCATCATAGCACTCGTGGTATATCTCATGGATACGGTATTCGAGTCAATTATGCACCTCATTTATCCTTTAAGCTAATTTAAACATGGCACAAGCACAAATGGCATGGTACGTTTTGCGTGCTGTGAGTGGAAAAGAAATGAAGGTTAAAGAGTACATTGATGCTGAAATTAAGAATGGCCGCCTCGGCGGTCATGTTTCGCAAGTACTCATCCCAACCGAGAAGGTGAAAGCTCTCCGAGGTAACAAACAAGTTATCAAGGAACGCCTCTATCTTCCCGGCTATGTTCTTGTAGAGGCAAAATTGGTTGGTGAAACTGTTCACGAGTTGCGTAGCACACCTAATGTGTTGGGCTTTCTCGGTGGAATGGATAACCCCACGCCTCTTCGCGAGAGCGAGGTGAACCGCATCTTGGGTAAGGTGGACGAACTTGAGGATGAACCTCAAGAAATCGAAGTACCTTACATCGTAGGCGAAAATGTTAAGGTTGTAGATGGACCGTTTAGCGGATTCTCTGGCGTTATCGAAAAGATTGACGAAGAGAAGAAGAAAGTGACTGTCATCGTTAAGGTGTTCGGTCGTAATACGGGACTTGACCTTGGTTTTATGCAGATTGAAAAGGAATAATGCGTCGGGTGAGTTACGACCCACGTTCTTTTATTCCCTCGTCACATTTTAATTTTTTAATAAACAACAATGGCTAAAGAAGTTGCTGGATTAATCAAATTACAGATTAAGGGCGGCGCTGCAAATCCTTCACCTCCCGTAGGTCCTGCTTTGGGTTCTAAGGGTATCAACATCATGGATTTCTGCAAGCAGTTCAACGCCAGAACTCAGGACAAGGCTGGTAAGGTATTGCCGGTTGTCATTACTTATTACAATGACAAGTCTTTCTCTTTCATCGTAAAGACTCCTCCTGTAGCAATTCAATTGCTGGAAGCAGCCAAAAAGAAGAGCGGTTCTGCTGCTCCTAACCGTTCTAAGATCGCTGAGATCACTTGGGAACAGGTTAAGGCAATCGCAGAAGATAAGATGCCCGACTTGAACTGCTTCACAGTTGAAAGTGCAATGCGTATGGTAGCTGGTACTGCCCGCAGCATGGGTATCACAGTTAAGGGTGACTTCCCTGGTGAATAATTTTAAACTTCAAATTTGAACAATGAGTAAACTGACAAAAAATCAGAAGTTAGTCGCTGACAAAGTTGAAGCAGGGAAGGCTTATTCGTTGAAAGAAGCTGCATCTTTGGTAAAGGAAATTACCACTACCAAGTTTGATGCTTCAGTCGATATTGACGTACGCTTGGGCGTTGACCCCCGTAAGGCTAACCAAATGGTTCGTGGCGTTGTTTCGCTTCCGAATGGTACTGGTAAGACTGTACGTGTGCTCTGCCTCTGTACGCCTGATGCCGAAGCTGCTGCTAAAGAAGCTGGCGCTGACTACGTAGGTCTCGATGAGTATATCGAGAAAATTAAGGGTGGTTGGACTGATGTTGATGTTATCATCACTATGCCTGCCATCATGGGTAAAATAGGTGCTTTGGGTCGTGTGCTCGGTCCTCGTGGCTTGATGCCTAACCCCAAGAGTGGTACTGTAACTATGGATGTAGCTAAGGCTATCCGTGAGGTTAAGCAGGGTAAGATTGACTTTAAGGTTGATAAGAGCGGTATCGTTCACACTTCAATCGGTAAGGTGTCTTTCTCTCCTGAACAAATCTTTGGCAATGCCAAGGAGTTCATGGCTACTATCAACAAGTTAAAGCCCGCAAGTGCCAAGGGTACTTATGTTAAGAGTATTTATCTTTCATCTACCATGAGTAAGGGTATCAAGGTTGATCCTAAGTCTGTAGAAGAAATCTAAACTGAATTACAATCATGAAGAAGGAAGATAAAGTAATTATCATCGAGAAACTCGGTGAACAACTCAAAGAACACGCACACTTCTATCTTGTTGACGTTACAGGTATGAACGCTGAAGCTACTTCAGCTCTCCGTCGCAAGGCTTTCGGTGTTGGCGTTAAGATGGTGGTTGTAAAAAACACTCTCTTGCACAAGGCTTTCGAAGCTTCTGAAGTGGATTTCACTCCGCTTTACGGTTGCTTGAAAGGTACTACTGCAGTATTCTTCTGCGAAACAGCAAATGTTCCTGCTAAACTTCTCAAAGAAACTGGCAAGGACGGTATTCCCGCATTGAAGGGTGCTTATGCTGAAGAAGGTTTCTATGTTGGTGCAGATCAACTCGAAACTCTCTGCGCAATCAAGAGCAAAAACGAGGTTATCGCCGAAGTTGTTGCTTTGCTGCAGTCGCCCGCCAAGAATGTTATCTCTGCTCTTTCTGGTGCAGGTCAGACCATTCACGGTGTGCTTAAAACTTTGGGCGAACGCCCTGAATAAATCCCATATCACGCCCTGCCGGCGTGTTGGGTAACCCAATCCAAATTTAGAAAACAAACAAAAAAATACATTTAAGAAAATGGCAGATATCAAAGCTATCGCTGAAGAATTGGTAAATTTGACAGTGAAGGAAGTAAACGAGTTGGCAACTATCCTCAAGGACGAGTATGGAATTGAACCCGCCGCTGCAGCTGTTGCTGTTGCTGCCGGTCCCGCAGCTGGTGCTGCTGCCGCTGAAGAGAAGACTTCATTCGACGTAGTTCTCAAGAGCGCAGGTGCAGCTAAGCTTCAAGTTGTTAAGGCTGTTAAGGAACACTGCGGTCTTGGCTTGAAGGAAGCTAAGGACATCGTTGACGGCGCTCCTTCAAAGGTTAAGGAAGGTGTTGCTAAGGAAGAGGCTGAAGCACTCAAGAAGGCTCTCGAAGAGGCTGGTGCTGAGGTTGAACTCGCCTAATAAGAAATTCCCCAATAAGGGTTATGGTTATGAATCTTCTGGTAGAGGGTTCATAACCTTTTTGTGTCTATACATTTTTACAGGCACTCTTTCTTGGCTTATAGGTTTATGAGGCTAAGGGCTTTGTGGTTTTTCGGCTTAGAGGACTTTGAATCGCCATTCTGGCATTTCCTTCTTGTCGGCAGAATCACGATTCTTTTGCTCACCTCTAATCCCTTAACCTCCTAATCCGCTTGTAAACCCATAAACTTTTCTTTCATCCCAACATATTTGACGAATGTCTTCTAGAGTTATAAATCAACGTGTAAACTTTGCGTCCGTTAAGAATCCGATGCCTTATCCTGATTTCTTGGACGTCCAGTTAAAGTCTTTCAAAGATTTTCTGCAGCTCGACACTCCTAGTGAATTGCGTAAGAATGACGGTCTGTACAAAGTTTTTGCTGAGAATTTCCCTATTGCTGATACTCGCAATAACTTTGTATTGGAGTTTATCGACTATTATATTGATGAACCTCGTTATTCTATCAAGGAATGTCTTGAGCGCGGACTCACTTATAGTGTACCCCTTAAGGCCAAACTGAAACTTTACTGTACTGATCCTGATCACGAAGATTTCGATACGGTGGTACAGGACGTTTTCCTTGGCTCTATTCCTTATATGTCGGATAATGGTACCTTTATTATCAATGGTGCCGAACGTGTAGTTGTTTCTCAGTTGCATCGTTCTCCTGGCGTATTCTTCGGTTCAAGTGTACACACTAATGGTACGCAGCTTTATTCGGCTCGTATCATTCCGTTTAAGGGTTCTTGGATCGAGTTTGCTACGGATATCAATAATGTGATGTATGCTTACATCGACCGTAAGAAAAAGTTGCCTGTAACTACTTTGCTCCGTGCTATCGGTTTTGAAAGTGATAAGGATATTCTTCAAATATTCAACTTGGCTGAGGAAGTTAAGGTTAACAAGACTAATCTGAAGAAGGTCCTCGGTCGTAAGCTTGCAGCACGTGTACTATCTACAACTCTCGAGGACTTTGTAGATCCTGATACAGGTGAGGTGATGTCTATCGAGCGTAACGAGGTGTTGCTTGACCGTGAGCAAGAAATTACAGCAGAAAACGCTGAGATTATTCTTGCATCGGGTGAGCAGACTATTCTTGTTCACCCTGAACAGAGTACTTCTACTGACTACTCTATCATCTTTAATACGCTGCAAAAAGACCCCTCAAACTCTGAACAGGAAGCTGTTAATTACATCTACAGACAGCTTCGTAATGCAGAGCCTGCTGATGATGCTTCGGCACGTGAGGTTATTAACAACCTTTTCTTCTCTGAAAAACGTTATGATTTAGGTGAAGTTGGTCGTTATCGTATTAACCGAAAGCTCAATCTCAGCACAGAAATGGATGTGCGCGTGTTGACTCGCGAGGATATTATCGAAATTATCAAGTATCTTGTTGAGTTGATTAACTCTAAGGCTACAGTCGATGATATTGACCACTTGAGTAACCGTCGTGTACGTACTGTTGGTGAACAGCTTTCTAATCAGTTTGCCATTGGTTTGGCTCGTATGAGTCGTACCATCCGTGAACGTATGAATGTGCGTGACAATGAAGTGTTCACTCCAACTGATTTGATTAACGCCAAGACTATTTCGAGCGTAATCAACTCATTCTTTGGTACCAACGCTTTGTCACAGTTCATGGACCAAACAAACCCATTGGCAGAGGTTACACACAAACGTCGTCTTTCAGCTCTTGGTCCTGGTGGTCTTTCACGTGAACGTGCAGGTTTCGAGGTTCGTGACGTACACTATACGCACTATGGTCGTCTCTGTCCTATTGAGTCGCCTGAAGGTCCTAACATTGGTCTTATTTCTTCTCTCTGTGTGTATGCCAAGATTGATGATCTCGGATTCATTGAGACTCCTTATCGTAAGGTTGAAAACTCTATCGTTAATCTAAACAACGACGATATCGTTTATTTGTCGGCCGAAGAAGAAGAGGGTAAAATCATTGGTCAGGGTAATGCACCGCTTAACGATGATGGTTCGTTTATTCGAGAAAAGGTTAAATGTCGTCAGGATGCTGATTATCCTGTTGTACCGCCTTCACAGGTAGAACTCATCGACGTTGCTCCGCAGCAGATTGCTTCTATCGCAGCATCACTTATCCCCTTCTTGGAACACGATGATGCTCACCGTGCATTGATGGGATCGAACATGATGCGTCAGGCTGTACCTCTTATTCGTAGCGAGGCTCCTATTGTAGGTACTGGCATTGAAAAACAGGTATGTGAAGATTCGCGTACTATGATTACAGCTGAGGGTGAAGGTGTTATTGAATATGTTGATGCAAAGACAATTCGTATTGCTTACGAGCGTAGTGAGGATGACGAATTTGTAAGCTTTGACTCTAATGTTAAGGAGTACGACATCCCTAAATTCCGTCGTACCAACCAAAATATGACCATTGACCTTCGTCCTATTTGTGAAAAGGGACAGAAGGTTCATAAGGGTGACATCCTTACCGAAGGTTATGCTACAGAAAATGGTGAACTCGCTTTGGGTCGCAACCTTCTTGTGGCTTACATGCCTTGGAAGGGTTACAACTACGAGGATGCTATCGTGCTCAACGAACGTATGGTGCGCGATGATATTCTTACCTCTGTTCACGTAGATGAATATTCACTCGAAGTGCGCGAAACGAAGCGCGGTATGGAAGAATTTACCAATGATATTCCTAACGTGAGTGAGGATGCTACCAAGGATCTTGATGAAACAGGTATTATCCGTATAGGTGCTCGTGTAGCTCCAGGTGATATTCTTATTGGTAAGATTACACCGAAGGGTGAAAGTGATCCTACTCCAGAAGAAAAGTTGCTTCGTGCCATTTTCGGTGACAAGGCTGGTGATGTTAAGGATGCTTCGCTTAAGGCTAATCCTTCACTTGCAGGTGTTGTTATCAATAAGCGTCTTTTTGCACGTGTTCAGAAAACACGTAGTGCTAAGGCTGCTGACAAGGTTACTTTGCAGAAGCTTGATGACGATTTCTTGAAGGATGCTGAGGATTTGAAGGAAGTAATGATTAACAAACTTCTTTCACTCATTAGCGATAAGGAATCGCAGGGCGTTAAGGATAATGTCGGTTCTGAGGTAATTGCTAAGGGAACAAAGTTTAATCAGGCTGTACTTAGTGCACTCGACTATACTTCGGTAGAACTTCACGATTGGACAGACGACGCACATGCTAACAAACTTATCCGTCAGTTGGTAATTAACTACTTAAAGAAGTATAATCAACTTGATGCCATTCTTAAGCGTAAGAAGTTTGCAATCACCATTGGTGACGACCTCCCTTCTGGTATTATTCAGCAAGCTAAGGTTTACATCGCTAAGAAACGTAAGATTGGTGTAGGTGATAAGATGGCAGGTCGTCACGGTAACAAGGGTATTGTTTCGAAAGTGGTGCGTCAAGAAGACATGCCTTTCCTTGCAGATGGTACTCCTGTAGATATCGTGCTTAACCCGTTGGGTGTGCCTTCACGTATGAACATTGGTCAGATCTTTGAGGCTGTTCTTGGTGCAGCAGGTCGTAAACTTGGTGTGAAGTTTGCAACACCTATCTTTGATGGTGCAAAACTTGAGGACCTTTGTGAGTGGACTGATAAGGCAGGTTTGCCTCGCTACTGTTCAACACAGCTTTATGATGGTGCAACTGGTGAAGCTTTCGACCAAAAAGCAACGGTAGGTGTAACTTACATGCTTAAACTCGGTCACATGGTTGAGGATAAGATGCACGCTCGTTCAATTGGTCCGTACTCACTTATTACGCAGCAGCCTCTTGGTGGTAAAGCACAGTTTGGTGGTCAGCGTTTTGGTGAGATGGAAGTTTGGGCCATCGAGGCTTTCGGTGCATCGCACGTACTTCAGGAAATCCTTACCATTAAGTCGGACGACGTTACTGGTCGTGCCAAGGCATACGAAGCAATTGTTAAGGGCGATCCCATGCCAACACCAGGCATTCCCGAATCGCTTAACGTATTGCTCCACGAACTCCGTGGTTTGGGTTTGAGCATCTCGCTCGACTAAAAAGTAAGTTTATAAGTTTATGAGAGTTTATAGGTTTAATGAGTTTAAGTTTAATGAGTTCGTGTAACTCCTAAACTCATTAAACTCCTAAACTTATTAAACTCACAAAACGCATTAAACTCATAAAACTATCAACTTTTTCAATCTCATTCATTCCCTTCAAAAATGGCATTTAAAAGAGATAACAAGATAAAGAACAACTTTACGAAGATTACCATTGGTTTAGCTTCACCTGAAGAAATCATGGCAAACTCGTATGGTGAGGTGTTGAAGCCTGAAACCATTAACTATCGTACTTACAAACCTGAGCGTGACGGTTTGTTCTGCGAGCGCATCTTTGGTCCTACCAAGGATTACGAGTGTCACTGTGGTAAGTACAAGCGCATTCGTTACAAAGGAATCGTGTGCGACCGTTGTGGTGTAGAGGTTACTGAAAAGAAAGTGCGTCGTGAGCGTGCTGGTCACATTCAGTTGGTTGTGCCCGTAGCTCATATTTGGTACTTCCGTTCACTTCCTAACAAAATTGGTTACTTGTTGGGTATTCCTACCAAGCAACTCGACCAAATCATATATTACGAACGTTACGTAGTCATTCAGCCTGGTGTATTAGCTGATGATGTTGAGCAAAATGCACTTCTCAGCGAAGACGAATATCTCGACTTGTTGCAGAAACTTCCCAAAGAGAATCAATATCTTGAGGATTCAGATCCCAACAAGTTCATTGCAAGAATGGGTGCAGAGGCGGTATACGAACTTTTGAAGCGTATAGATCTCGATAGCCTTTCATATGAGTTGCGTGACCGTGCTAACTCATCATCTTCGGTGCAGCGTAAAAACGAAGCTTTGAAGCGTCTGCAAGTTGTAGAGTCGTTCCGTACAAGTCGCGACCGCAACAAACCCGAATGGATGATTATGAAGGTAATTCCTGTCACTCCTCCTGATTTGCGTCCTCTCGTACCTCTGGATGGTGGTCGTTTTGCTACATCCGACTTGAATGACCTTTATCGTCGTGTACTCATTCGTAACAATCGTCTTAAGCGTTTGCTCGAGATTAAAGCGCCTGAAGTAATTCTTCGCAACGAAAAGCGTATGTTGCAGGAATCTGTTGACAGCCTTTTCGATAACTCACGTAAATCTTCAGCTGTAAAGAGCGATAGTAACCGTCCCCTTAAGTCACTTTCAGACTCACTCAAGGGTAAGGCTGGTCGTTTCCGTCAGAACTTGCTCGGTAAGCGTGTTGACTATTCAGCGCGTTCTGTTATCGTTGTTGGTCCTGAGTTGAAGATGGGCGAATGTGGTCTGCCAAAGTTGATGGCAGCCGAGCTTTACAAGCCGTTTATCATTCGCAAGCTCATCGAGCGTGGCATTGTGAAGACTGTAAAGAGTGCCAAGAAGATTGTTGATCGTCGTGAACCCATTATTTGGGATATTCTTGAATACGTAATGAAGGGACACCCTGTGCTCCTTAACCGTGCGCCGACTCTTCACCGTCTTGGTATACAGGCATTCCAACCTAAGATGATTGAAGGTAAAGCTATTCAGCTTCATCCATTGGCATGTACAGCGTTCAATGCTGACTTCGATGGTGACCAGATGGCTGTTCACCTTCCTTTGAGTAACGAGGCTGTACTTGAAGCACAAATGTTGATGCTCCAAAGTCACAACATCCTCAACCCTGCAAATGGTGCACCTATCACCGTACCTTCACAGGATATGGTGCTTGGTCTTTACTATATCACAAAACTTCGTCCAGGAGCTAAGGGTTCAGGTCTCATTTTCTATGGTCCTGAAGAAGCTCTCATTGCCTTTAACGAACGACGTGTAGACGTGCATGCTCCCGTAAAGGTTATGGTAGATGATATTGACGAACGTGGTGCTAAAATTAAGCATCTCGTTGAAACTTCAGTAGGTCGTGTAATTGTAAACGGCATTATTCCTGAAGAGTGTGGCTTTATCAACTGTGTTGTAGCCAAGAAGTCGTTGCGTGATATTATTTCAAAGGTAATTAAGACCGTAGGTATGGCTCGTGCATGCGAGTTCCTCGATGGTATTAAGAACCTTGGTTATCGCAAGGCATACGAAGGTGGTTTGTCCTTCAACTTGGGTGACATCATTATCCCCGCAGAGAAGGCTGACATTGTAAAGCGTGGTAACGAAGAGGTAGAGCAAATTACCATGAACTATAACATGGGTTTCATTACCGACAACGAACGTTACAACCAGGTAATTGATACATGGACTCACGTTAATACCGATATCAAGAAGACTTTGATGAAGCAGATGACTGAAGCCGACCAAGGTTTCAACGCTGTGTTCATGATGCTTGACTCTGGTGCTCGTGGTTCTGCCGATCAGATTGCACAGCTTGCTGGTATGCGTGGTTTGATGGCGAAGCCTCAGAAAGCGGGTGCCGAAGGTGCGCAGATTATCGAAAACCCAATCCTTTCTAACTTTAAGGAAGGTATGTCAGTGCTTGAGTACTTTATCTCAACTCACGGTGCTCGTAAGGGTTTGGCAGATACCGCATTGAAGACAGCCGATGCTGGTTACTTGACTCGTCGTCTTGTTGACGTATCGCACGATGTAATCATCAACGAAGAGGATTGTGGTACACTCCGTGGTCTCGTATGTAGTGCTCTTAAGGATGGCGATGAAATTATTTCATCATTGTCAGAGCGAATCTTGGGGCGTGTATCAGTTCATGATATTATTCATCCCACCACAGGCAAGCTTATCGTAGCAGCAGGCGAAGAAATTACAGAACCTATAGCTGCTGAAATCGAAGCATCGCCCATTGAAACTGTTGAAATTCGTTCGGTACTTACTTGTGAGAGCAAGCATGGTGTCTGCATGAAGTGTTACGGTCGCAACCTTGCTACCAGTCGTATGGTACAGAAGGGTGAAGCTGTAGGTGTAATTGCTGCTCAGTCAATTGGTGAGCCTGGTACTCAGCTTACACTTCGTACGTTCCACGCTGGTGGTATTGCATCAAATGCTGCAGCTAACGCCACAATCAAGGCAAAGAGCGACTGCCGCGTAGAGTTCGATGAACTCCGTACGGTAGATGCACATGATGAAGAAGGCAAGGAATGCAAAGTAGTAGTAGGTCGTTTGGCAGAAGTCCGTTTCATTGACGAGAACACTGGTATCGTACTTTCTAACCAAAACGTTCCTTATGGTTCACAACTTTTCGTTAACGAAGGTCAGCATGTTGATAAGGACACTGTAATTGCCAAGTGGGACCCCTTCAATGCTGTAATCGTAACAGAAAACGCAGGTAAAGTACAGTTCGAGAACGTAACCGAAGGTATCAGCTTCCGTGTTGAAGAGGACGAAGCAACAGGTCTCCGTGAGCGTATCGTTATTGAGTCTAAGGACAAGAGTCATGTGCCCAACTGTCATATTCTTGACGAAAATGGTGGCGTTATTCGTACATACAGCTTCCCCATCAATGGTCACATCGTGGTTGAAGATGGTCAGGAACTTAAGGCAGGTGATATTCTCGTTAAGATTCCTCGTGTCGTAGGTAAGGCAGGTGATATCACCGGTGGTCTTCCTCGTGTAACCGAGTTATTCGAAGCACGTAACCCGAGTAACCCCGCTGTAGTAAGCGAAATCGATGGTGAAATTAGCATGGGTAATGTGAAGCGTGGTAACCGCGAAATCATCGTAACTTCTAAACTCGGTGAAGTTAAGAAGTATCTCGTACCTCTGTCAAAGCAAATCCTTGTACAGGAGAACGACTTCGTTCGTGCAGGTACACCGCTTTCAGATGGTTCAATCACTCCAGGTGATATTCTTGCTATCAAGGGTCCCACCGCAGTGCAAGAGTACATTGTTAACGAGGTTCAGGATGTATACCGTCTCCAAGGTGTAAAAATTAATGATAAACACTTTGAGGTAATTGTTCGTCAGATGATGCGCAAGGTACAAATCAATGAACCTGGTGATACCCACTTCCTCGAACAACAGATTGTTGATAAACTCGACTTTGCTGAAGAAAACGATCGTATTTGGGGCAAGAAGGTAGTTATTGATGCTGGTGACAGTGAGACAATGAAGAAGGGTATGATTGTGACAGCTCGTAAGCTTCGTGACGAGAACTCACAACTTAAGCGTCGTGATCTTAAGCTCGTTAAGGTTCGTGATGCAATGGCCGCTACTTCTACTCAGATCCTTCAGGGTATCACTCGTGCAGCCTTGCAGACTAAGAGCTTCATGTCAGCTGCATCGTTCCAGGAAACTACTAAGGTGCTCAACGAAGCAGCTATTAGCGGTAAGACCGACAACCTTGAAGGTATGAAGGAGAACGTAATTTGCGGTCACCTCATTCCTGCAGGTACAGGTTTGCGTGAGTTCAGCCGTCTCATTGTAGCCGATCGTGAAGAATACGAACGTGCTCAAGCTGAGAAGTTGGGCGAAGCCTAATGCTACATAGCAGAAACTCTGCATTCATTAAAAAACTTTCTCTTGCATTACGCAAGTAAGAAAAACATAAATTCAATAAATCCCGTCAACAAGAAACTTTCTTAGTTGGCGGGATTTTTGCGTTAAGTAGGTGTTTCGAAATTACATAACCCATTTTATAAATTTGCAGTTTGAATAGGTACTTATAACGCCTAAAAAGCACATAATCACTAGATTTTTCGCACAAAACGTATTTTGTTTCTCTTTTATTACAGAATAGACAGATATTATTTGTAATTTTGCCAATGTGGGAGATAAGTTGCTTTTTTAGCAAACCAATGTTTGAATCTCCGTTTTAAAAAGAAATTCCTTAAATTCATCAAACAATTACATTAAAGTATGACAAAGTTCAACAAATTTCGCAGTCTTCTGCTTGGTTTAGCACTCTTGTTGTCGTGTAATGTTATGCACGCAGCAAGCATAGAGCAGCCAGGTGTGTTGTTGCGTATCGTTAGCACTGTTACAGGCAAAGCCTTGAGCAATGGTAACGAAGCAGAACACGACACATTCTTGCGGATGGATGAACTCGACAATAATGCCCAAGGACAAGATTGGGTATTAGTGCGAGTTGATGCCGAAGATCCCAACCTTTATGCCCTCTACAATCCCCATTATAATATGGGCGTAGATATGGCTCCTGGTCAGAAATATCACCTCCTTCAGTGGGATGGTGATCCCACCAATGCTAACCAGCAATTCATGATTCAAGAAGTAGAAGGCATGGAGGGAGTATATCAATTTTTTACCAGTAGTCTCGACCGCGTACTCACAGTTCGTGAGGATGGTAGTCTCTACATGGACCAAAACATAAAGGACAAAAACACCTACTTCCGTTTAGAGTCTACAGGTAAACTTGCCACTACGCTTATTCCACATCAAACTTATGTGTTTAAGAACAAGAACAATGGTCAAGTACTCAGTAATAAGGGAAGCAATGGAAAAGCAGCCCTTCTTTACACCGAGCCTTACGTTAGCGGTAATGCCGGTCAGCTTTGGCAATATCGCAGCGTTAGTTATAAAGACGGTTGGGAAAACAAGAGTGTTAAAGTTCTTTACAACGAGGTTTTAGGTTATGCTGTAGATGCTGGCCTAAACGGCAATAAAATTCCCTTACAGTATACACTCGAGGCCAAGAACGTCAATCAGCAAGTACATATTGAAGGCGTTGAAGGTCAAGAAGGCGTTTATCAGCTGAAGTATGTATACAAAGACGTGCCTTATTACATGTCAGCCAATGAAAAAGGCGAAACAAAGATGATTGAAGATGCTGCTGACGAAAGCACCTATTTCACTCTCACAGCAGCCAAGTCGCCCGTAATTCTTAAAAACGATTGGGAAAACGAGCGTGTATATGGCATCAATAAGGAAGCTGGCCACGCCACTTACCTCCCTTATGCCAATACAGCAGACCTTCGTGCCGATGCCGATCGTTATGCAAAGCCTTGGCTCGATTCAAAGAGCAGCCGCTACATGACCCTTAACGGAACATGGAAAATCAACTTCGTTACAAACCCAGCAGAGCGTCCGGGTGAAGAAGATTTCTATGGCAACGCCGTAGATGTTTCAGCATGGAATGAAATCCCCGTTCCCTCATGTGTTGAAATGCAAGGTTATGGCGATCCTTGGTATGTAAATGTAGAATACCCCTTCTACGACAATCCGCCTTACATTAACATGAAGCCGAACCTCTACAACTCAGTAAGTTCACTTCGTCGCAACTTCACCCTTCCTGAAGGATGGGAAGGAGAGCGCATTTTCCTCCACTTCGATGGCATCTATAGTGGTGCTTACGTTTGGGTAAATGGTCAGAAGGTAGGTTACACACAAGGAGCCAACAACGATGCCGAGTTCGATGTAACTCCCTATGTTCGCCAGGGAGAAAACAACATCAGCGTACAAGTATTCCGTTTCACTGATGGTTCATATCTTGAAGGTCAAGATTGTTGGCACATGAGTGGTATTCATCGCGATGTATACCTCTTCGCCACTCCTAAAACTTATGTGCGCGACCACTACATAACCTCAACCCTCAATGCCGAAAACGGTTATAAGAGCGGTAGCATGAATGTAGCTCTCACCGTTAATAATAAGGAAGGTCAGCCCGTAAGCAAGCAAGTTCGCGTACGCCTTATTGCCCCCAATGGCACACAAGTAGCCGAGCAAACCACACAATTCAACTTTACAGCTGACACAGCTAATGAGTTGGTTCAGAATGTAACCTTCGATAATCTTTCTGATCTCCAACTTTGGAGTGCAGAGCACCCCAACCTCTACACCGTTGAGGTAGCTCAACTCGATGCAAATGGCAAGGAAGAAGAAGCTTTCGCAACCAAGTATGGTTTCCGTCACATCGAAATCCCTGCCAATGACCATCGTGTTTACATCAATGGTCAGCAAGTATACTTCAAGGGTGTTAATACCCAGGATACTCATCCCCTCAAGGGTCGTACTATCGATGTTGAAACCATGCTCAAGGACATCCAACTTATGAAGTTGGCAAACGTCAACACAGTGCGCACCAGTCACTATCCTCGTCAGGCAAAGATGAACGCAATGTTCGACTATTACGGACTTTACGTAATGGATGAGGCCGACATTGAGTGCCACAAAAACTGGATGGACAACAACAAGCAGAATTGGTCAACAGGTATCTCAAACTATCCCTCATGGCGTCCTGTTTACCTCGACCGTGCAGGTCGCATGGTACTTCGCGATCGCAACAACCCCAGCATCATCTTCTGGAGTATGGGTAACGAGAGCGGTTTAGGAGATAATCACACAGCTGAGTTAGCTCACATCAAGAGCCTCGACAACCGCATCATCCACTACGAAGGTGCAACCAATGCCGGCGATGCCCAAAGAACTGAGCTTTGGAGTCAGATGTATCCTTCCATCGAAGGAAGTGGCAAGCCCCTCTACTCAGAGGCTAATAACAACTGGGCTGCACAGCCTTACTTTATGTGCGAGTTCGACCATGCCATGGGTAACTCACTCGGTAGCCTTAAAGACTACATGGAAGCTATCGAAAGCAGCAAGTATGGCATCGGTGGCTGTATTTGGGACTGGGTTGACCAATCAATCATTTCTTATGACGACCAAAAGAATGGCAAACTCACCGAAAATGGATTCCCCAAATACCGCACAGGTTACGATTGGCCCAATGCACCTCACCAAGGCAACTTCGTGAACAATGGTGTAATCTGTGCCAACCGCACATGGAGTGCAAAGCTCGATGAGGTTAAGAATGTATACCAGTACGTTAAGTTCCAAAAGTACGATGCTGCAACCAAGCAACTCACACTCAAAAACGCTTACGACTTCACCAACCTCCAAGGCTACATCCTTCGCGCCAACCTTTTGGTAGATGGTACACAAGTAGCAAGTTACGATGTAACACTTCCTTCAGTTGCCCCCGATGCAACTAAGGCGGTTACTATTCCTGTAGCTTACGACTACTCTCAAGCAAAGGCTGATGGTAAGGAAGTTCTTATCAACTTCAATGTTATCAATCCCGAAGCCACTTCGTATGCCGAGGCAAACTACAGCGTAGCCACAGCACAGTTCACTATCGCAGAGCGTAGCAAACTTGCAGCAGTTAAGGCTGAAGCAACCGATGGTAAACTTACTTTAGTTAATAAAGATGGTAAGACAACCATCTCTAACGATAAGGTAACCCTCTCACTCTACAATAGCACAGGTGCTATCAGCGAGTGGATTCAGAATGGCATTAAGGTAGCCGAGGTAGGTCCTGAATACGAAAACTATCGTTGGATTGAAAACGATGCACCTTATGGTGGTGATCCTGGCTACGACCAAGGTAATGGCATCACAGGTCACAGTGCAAGCTTCAAACTTGCCAACGATGGCATGAGTGCTACAGCCACAGTAAAGGGAACAGGTACCTGGGCAAACTATGTATTCGTTTACACCATTTATGCTAACGGCACCGTAGACCTCAATGCACAATACACTCCTCAGAATACACAAACTGCCTACGACCGCGCTATTCGTCGTTTGGGTATGCAAATGCTCTTCCCTGGCAAGTTCAGTAATGTATCATACTACGCACGTGGTCCGCTCGAAAATTACAACGATCGTCAAACAGGTGCATTCCTCGGTCGCTACACCACAACCGTGTGGGATATGAACGAGTACTATCTCTGTCCGCAGTCAATGGGTAACCGTCAAGACATGCGCGAACTCGTATTGTCAGACTCTGAAGGCAATCGCATTAAGGTAGAGAGCCAAGGTCAAGTAGCATTCTCTACACTCTATTGGAGTGATCAGCAACTTCGTGGTTTCTCACATAACTGGGAACTCACGGTCAATCCTGAAGTAGACAAGCGTCGCATCTATGCTCACTTCGACTATATGCAGCGTGGTTTAGGTTCAGGTAGCTGTGGTCAGCTCACAACAAGCAATTACATCGTTCCCACAAGTGGCACTTACGGCTATACCTTGCGTTTCACTGCCACTCAGTTCGATGACACAACAGTAGGTGTTAAGCCCGTAGCCAATGCCACTGATGCCCTTCGTGTTTCGCATAGCGATGAGCAACTCATGGTTAGTGGCGCCATCGAAGCAGGCACAAGCGTAGCCCTCTACAATGTAGGTGGTGTATGTTTAGGTTCTGCACATGCTTCAGCCGCCATGTCACAGCTTACCCTGTCTTTGGCAGGTCAGCCTCGTGGTTCATACCTTGTTGTAATCGATGCTCCTTCAGGACACCGTGTACACAAAATATTTAAGTAAACTCACATAGAGCATACACTTTTGTAGTCTCTATCTCATTCATAACAGCGGAGTTCAATCCTTGGTTTGGGGTTGATGCTCCGCTGTTTTTTTGTGGGTGTTGCAAATCTAATTGTAAGAACGCCTATGAGATACCGCTAAGTAGGTGTTCGAAATTATTTTTACATTGAAAGTGCGTTATCGGGATGCAGCTGTTTTCCTCGGATGAAGGAGCATAGCGGGCTATGTGACTGAGAACGAGGGAAACAGATGCGCCCGATGACGTGCTTTCAATGCGAAAATAACACGTACTGATTGTATAAAATATTTTGAACACCTACTTATCATAAAACATGTTATATAACATATCATCTTCGTTCGCTTGACATATAAAAAAGCTGTAATTTTGCATTTAAAACTAACAACTTCCTTATCCTACACACACAATGAGAAAGTCTTTACTCTCACTATTCAGCCTTTTCATGTTAGCAACAACCATGTTAGCACAAGGCGTACCTTTTCGTCGCCATCGTTACGATGGCTTTAAAACCCACAAAGTAACATCCGAGAATATTGTTTTTCTGGGAAATAGCATCACCAATATGCACGAGTGGTGGGAAGCTTTTGGCAACGCCAAAATTCTGAACCGCGGTGTAAATGGCGCTGAGAGTCCCATTATGCTCGAGCACCTTGAAGCGACTCTTGCTGGTCGTCCCGATAAAATCTTCTTTATGATGGGAACTAACGACTTGGGTACTCGTGGCATGAACGATCCCGCTTTCGTTGCCAAGAGTGTGCGAGCAGCTTTGAAGCGTTGCAAAAACGAAAGTCCGAATACAAAAGTATACTTCCAAAGCATTTTACCTTGCACCACCAATGGCGTTAAGGATGTAAAACATATCCCCATAACCAACGATAGTATTCAGAAGCTTTGCAAGGAATATGGTGCAACCTATATTGACCTCTACAACGATTTAAAGGGAATTGCCGACAGAAATATCGAGTATATTTCGTACGATGGTACGCATCTTACCATGAGAGGTTATCGCACTTGGTGCAATAAAATAGCCCCATACGTGGGTAGCAACTGCGTTTATCCAGCCGATGCTTCTGATGAAAATGGAGGCAATGGCGGTATAGCAGGCATGCGTACCACCTATTTCAGTGCGCTACCCATCAATGCCAACGATATTCTGATACTTGGCGAAGATGGTAACGACTGGCATGAGTTGCTCAATTCCGACCATGTGAAGCAGCGCGGCACGAGTTGGGGATACAAGTCGAATGACCTTGGCACTATGCAGAAAATGCTTCAAGGTATCTTTAAAGGCAATAAAAACAATGTAGCTCCCAAGATGGTCTGCTTGGTGTTAGGTTACAACGAAGTGAACAATACGGGGAACGATTCAAAAAGCGTTGATGCCATTGCAGCAAGTTATAAAACATTTGTTGAGAAAGTTCGCAGCTTAGCACCGCAAACAGCAATCCGCTTGATGGCGGTAATCCCTTCAGACAATGCCAATGTTAACATCAATCGCACTAAGCCCTTGAATGAAAAACTCAAGGCAATGGCAGCTGAAATGGACAATGTTACCTATTGCGAAGAATCCTACACCATGTTGGTAGGCGATAACAACGTTATAAAGGAGGCATATTTCCCCAACTTCTCAGGCGCACGCTATATGTCGGGCTTGGGTTATGCCAAACTTTCTCAAGCAATGGCAAAAGCCATTGGCGAGGAGGTTGGCGTAACACCTACAAGCGATGAAGAGGCAAATGCTCGCATTGCTACTTTCAATGCTCGCAACAGTTTGTATAATGCCATTAGCACAGCCGAGGCTTTTCCCATTGGCACTAAAGTGGGTCAGTATTTGGCAAAAGACGTAACACCGCTCATAGCTGGCATTCAAGAAGGGTATGCACTCTTAGCAAGCGAGTCGACCACCGACAAAGAACTCTCAGATAAAAGTCAGAGCTACGCAAGTTTAGTTAACAATGTGTTGCCTCATATTATTTTGCCTACATTGTCAACCAACCAGGAGGTACATTGGTACCAACTCTACACACCGAACCGCGAAAATAAGTATACCACATCGTGTGGTACAGGTAATGCCCTCTTGGGCGGCGACAACACCCAATATGCCAACACCATGTGGAAGTTTGTGGCTCGCACCGATGGCACTTGGGATATTATGAACCGTGCCGATGGCACCTATATCAGTCCTGCTTCAGCCTATAATAAAGCCATCAATGCCGTGGCTAATCAGCCTAATAAAGGTTGGAAGTTGAGCTACTCAAACGCAGTAGGAACCTTCATTATCTCAAGCGATAATGTTGAGCTTAATCAGACGCCAAAAAGTTTAGACTACAAAATCTATAATTGGAGTGCAGCACAAAATGGACAAGACCGTGCAGATGCTGGCTGTCAGTTTGCTATTGTAGATGCGCCCGAAGTAGCGGTAGCCCCCGAAGAGTTCTTGAAAGGAGAAATAGAAATTTCAATGTCATCGGGCATCATGAATGGTGGAACGGTTAATAACATTCGCTATGGTAGTGTGTGGACAAGCACACGCACAGCACCGCAGTTAAAGTTAGCTATCGGTCCTAATAATATTTGGGTTGACAACACCGATAACGTCTCGTTAACTTTACTTACAGGTACAGCGCAGTCTGTAGATTACACGCTTAGCGTAACACCCGGCTACGAAATAACCGACATCTCAATGGATGCAACCACCTTTAATGCACAAGCTGGTGACTTGCAAATTACAGTAGGTGGACAAACCGAAACGCTCTCTGCTCAACCCCAAAAGATGCACTTCGGCAATTTAAAAAACAATAGTTTAACGTTGAAGGTTGCAGGTACCAATAATTCGAACAAGGGTGTTATAGCACGTAACTTTAAGGTAACGGTGCAAAAGGTGGGCTATGTTCCTCCAACCAGCATTGTTACTGTGCAGCCCGCAGTAAGCAATCGTTCTGCTGTGATTTATGACTTGAGTGGACGTCGTGTAAACCATGCAACAAAGGGCGTATTTATTATTAACGGCAAAAAGGTCATTAAGTAAGTAGTTCTTTTAGCCATAAAGCAAGCCAAGTATGTAGGCATTCGTTTCCTTACATACTTGGCTTGTTGTCGTTTTAGGTCTTATACCACATGTTTTTCGCTTCATATACCCCATGAGCCAAAAAAAAACATTACCTTTGCCCATAACATTGTATTAAAAAAACGAATGAGCAACTATATTGTATCAGCCCGAAAATACCGTCCCATGAACTTTGATAGCGTGGTGGGACAGCATGCGCTGACCACAACGCTAAAGAATGCCATAGCACAAGGTAAATTGGCACATGCCTACTTGTTCTGTGGTCCTCGCGGTGTGGGCAAAACAACGTGTGCGCGTATTTTTGCTAAAACCATAAACTGCCTTTCGCCTACAACTGATGGCGAAGCGTGCAACGAATGCGAAAGTTGCCGTGCTTTTAACGAGCAGCGCTCTTACAATATCCACGAACTCGATGCAGCCTCAAATAATGGTGTAGAGGATATTCGTGGACTGATTGAACAAGTGCAGATTCCACCCCAAATTGGTAAGTACAAAGTGTTCATCATCGACGAGGTTCACATGCTCTCGAAGGCTGCTTTCAATGCCTTTCTGAAAACTTTGGAAGAACCACCCGCCCATGCCATCTTTGTGCTGGCTACTACGGAGAAAAATGTCATTTTGCCAACCATCTTAAGTCGTTGCCAAATTTATGATTTTTCGCGTATAACAGTGGCAGACACGGTTCGTCATCTTGAGTATGTAGCTGGAAAAGAGGGAATTACTTACGAACCCGAAGCACTCCACGTTATTGCCGAAAAAGCGGATGGTGGTATGCGCGATGCGCTCTCCATTTTCGACCAGGTAACAAGCTATTGCGAAGGTAACATCACCTATCAAAAGGTGATTGAAGACCTCAACGTGCTTGATTATGATGAATATTTTGGCATGACCGATACGTTGCTTGCAGGGGATATCCCTAAGGCTATGGCAAGACTCAACCATATTTTGTCGAAAGGTTTCGAAGCAAACTACTTTATTGGTGGCTTGGCTTCGCACTTCCGCAATCTACTGATGAGTCGCGACGAACAGACACTTCCATTGCTCGATGTGAGCGACCAAGTGCGACAACGTTATCATGAACAAGCCAAACGGTGCGAACCCAAACTGTTGTATCGCGCGTTGAAACTTTGCAACGACTGCGATATGCACTACAACGGTGCCCGAAACAAACGCTTGCTTGTGGAACTTACCTTGATTGAGGTGGCACAAGCAGCTACGGGTGATGACGATGTTAGTTGTGGGCGTCGCCCTACGCGACGACTTAAACCCATATTTCAGAATTTGGCAGCCACCTCATCGGTGTCCGCTGCACAAAGAACAACTGTTGCTGCAAATAATGCCACGCAACCTACAGCAGCTGCAGCAGTAGCCTCTACGCAAATGGCAGCAGCACATGCTTCGGTAACTCATGCAACTGCTCAACCAACGGGGGAAGCGGCTGGCGGAATGAGTCAGGGCACTCTCTCGGCACTCAATGCTGCTGCATCAAGGTCAACTCAGCATCGTGCACGTCCTGTACAAACGTTGTCGTTACGTCAGATGCAAGCTGACATACAAGCGAAAAACACAACGAAGCAGCAACCAACCACTACGCCAACAGTGGCAACAACGGTTGGGGCTGCACAGCACAGTCAAAAACTCCGTAATCAGTTTAACGAAGACCGACTTACCTATTATTGGTATCGGTATGCACAGCAATTACCCAACGATAAGCGTGCCTTGATGGGACGTATGAAGAGTATGACGCTGAAACTGAATGTTGAAACGTGGGAGGTTACCGCACTGATGGAGAACGAACTGGTAGAGCAGTATATGCGACAAGAGCAAATTTCGCTCATGAATTACCTGCGTACACAGTTGCGAAACGACTTTATTACTTTAAAATTTGAAATCGTGTCGGACGATGCACCGAAGCGTGCATTTAGTCGCGTAGAAAAGTTTAAAGATATGTTGCAACGTTGGCCCGATTTGGATATGCTACGCAAAGAACTCGACTTGGAATTGGCATAGTTGAAACTCGAATGAAGTCGTCTAAACTTTTATGAAGTTCAAGATTTGCCTTTATTTTTGAAGCGA
>UQPD01000025.1 GCA_900542795.1 uncultured Prevotella sp.
GTCTCGTGGGCTCGGAGATGTGTATAAGAGACAGGTGAAAGATTACAATACAAATTGTTTCAAAAAATGGCTGTTAAACGAAATTAGGTGCATTTTATTAGTAATAGCGTAACTAAAAAATGCAGTTCTAAACATTTCTGTTCAGAACTGCATCTCATTCTATACACTATTATAATAGGTCTCTAAAAAAACGTCTTATTTACTTTGAAGAAGATTCTATAATTCAACAACCGTTATACCTGAGCCACCAAATTGAGGATGCTCATCGTGGAAATTGTGAATACCTGGCACGGTGTTAAGATAAGTGCGAACTAACTGACGAAGGGCGCCTGTACCTGTTCCGTGCAAAATACGCACAGGACTTTCTTGAAATTGCAAAGCTTCGTCAATAAAATAGGTAACAGCGGTTAATGCCTCATCTACACGCATTCCGCGAATATCTATTTGCGGTTTAAAGTGCAAACGCTTTTCGCTCATCGCATCGCGTGTTTCCTTACTAATAAAGGTTGCTGCAGGCCCCAACGGATTTTCGGCATTAGGCTTGGGCGGTTGCGACACTTTGAGTTTACTAAGTGGTATTTGTGTGTGCATTACACCAAAAAGTACTTTGGCATTTTTACCACTAATGCTCTCTACACGACCTATAGCTGATTGCCCTGCAATGCGTACGTAACATCCTTCGGTAATGGGTTGTTGACTCGTTGCACTTATTGCATTACTACTTACATTATCACGTCCACTCGAAGCACGGAGCTTAGCAGCTACTGAAGCTTCGTTGGCAGCATTACGAGTACGAGCATTGCCTCCCCCCTCAGCCTTGCGCTGCTGACGACGTTGTATTTTTGCAATTTTACGTGCTAAACTGTCTTGTTCGTCATTATTATTTTGAATTTCGTCCTTAAAGGCAGCCAATTCGCTACGAACGGTTTTGGTTTTCTCTTTCTCGGCTTGAGCTTGCTTAATGCTACGAATGGTATTTTCAATGCGTGCATTGGCTTGGTCGAAAAGTTGTTGTGCCTGATTTTTGGCATCTGCAAGGATTTCGGTACGCTCTTGCTGCAAGGCTTGCAACTTTTGTTCGTATTGCGCTATGGTATTTTCAAGCTGTGCTTCACGTTGGTGTACATTTTGACGCTTGGTTTCCCAAACGGCTTTGTCGCGCACAATGTCTTGCACATACTTATCACTCATTACATAATCTTTGCCCACTAATTGCGCAGCATAGTTTATGACATCTGCTGGAAGACCTATCTTTCGAGCTATTTCGATGGCGAACGAACTACCGGGATTTCCTATTTGCAACACAAAGAGCGGACGGAGTTGTGCGCTATCATATAGCATTGCACCATTTACGATTGAAGGTGTACGCGAAGCAAAGTGCTTAAGGTTTTGGTAGTGAGTTGTGATAATGCCATAGGTTTGGCTCTTTACAAAGCGCTTCAGTATGGCTTGTGCCAAAGCGCCACCAATTTGCGGTTCTGTTCCCGTACCGAATTCATCGATGAGCAACAAGCTATTGGGGTTGGCTTGCTTCATCATCTGATTCATGTTTACCAAATGTGAGGAATAAGTGGAGAGGTCGTTTTCTATGCTTTGCTCATCACCAATGTCTATCATTATATCTGAAAAAACACCTGGATGCGAACTCTCGTCAACAGGAACGGGTAGACCACACTGCAACATATATTGCAAAAGGGCTGCCGTTTTTAAGCAAACTGACTTACCTCCAGCATTAGGTCCGGAAATAAGCAAGATGTGTTGTTGCTGACGTAAAGAAATGTTGAGAGGTACTATCTGAGCACCATGCTTAGCAAGGTTCTTTTGCAAAAGTGGATGACGAGCTTCAACCCAATGTATGTTAGGGCGACGTGTTATTTGCGGTGTAATTGCATTAAACGTATTGGCAAATTGCATCACAGCACGCAAATAATCTACGTGTGCCAAAAATTGCAATGAATTTAATAACGATGGTATATGCGGACGTATTTCAGCGGTTAGTTCTTGCAAAATACGCATTACCTCACGACGTTCGGCTGCCTTAAGCGAACGGATTTTATTATTAGCATCCACAATAGCAGCAGGCTCAATGAATACGGTTTTACCTGTTGCGCTTTCATCGTGAACAATACCTTTTATTTTACGCTTTACAGCAGGAGCCACAGGAATAACAAGACGACCATCGCGTAACGTGGGGGTAACATCGCGGTCAATATATCCTGAGGTCTGCGCTTCTGTTATGATAGAACGAAGACTATGAGATATGCCGCGTGTAGTTACTTCAATTTGATGACGTAGAGATAAGAGTTCGGTTGATGCCGTGTCTTTTACCTTTCCATACTTATTGAGAATAGAATCTATGCGACTTACGATGTGAGGGAATACCATTACTTCGGCAGCCATTGCGCCCAAAGCAGGATAAAAAAAATTGGGGGCTACATCAGGCTCTGTCTCATCTTGACTGACAATGTCTTCATCCTGGTCTGTGGTCTGTGTAAAGAATTTTACATACGATAGCACCGAAACCATTGAACGCTTTAAATTAAAAAGATCTTGCTCTTCGAGATAAGTACGTTCAGGACGAACACGTAACAGAGGTTCACGTACATCAAAAAATTCCGACTCTGTTTCTTCGTCGGTTTGCTCCATAAACAATTTGAATTGTCGCGCCTCTTCAAGGGATTGTTCTATATCATGCGGATTACTCATAAAATGCACTTGCTTGTCAATCCATTCAGTACCTAATGATGACAAGCAACGTCCCTTTAAGAGTGTCCTTATTTCGGTAAATCCTATTTTCTGCTCAAAATTTTCAGGATAAATCATTTATATGTTTCTATTTTTGACGCAAAAGTACGAAAAAAATCGTACATTTGCACTCAAATGTATCACGTGTTGATGATTTAGGTTTAGGACAAACGCATTTACCAAACCCTATCCCCTATTTTGTCGACACCTTAAAACCCCAATAAGAATCATCTCGATGGAAAATATTAAGGTTCGCGACCGTGAGTTCGCAGTTTCTATTCCTGAAGAAAAAATAAAAGCGCGTGTGGCTGAAGTGGCTGCACAGATTAGTCATGATTTAGAGGGAAAGCGTCCCTTATTCTTGGCTGTGCTAAACGGTTCTTTTGTCTTTGCTGCTGACTTGCTGCGTGGCATTGAAACTCCTTGCGAAATTTCGTTTGTCAGAATGGCTTCGTATGAAGGAACTTCATCTACTGGTGCTGTTAAGCAGCTCATTGGTTTGAAGGAGGATATCAAAGACCGCACAGTGGTTATTGTAGAAGATATTATCGACTCGGGCTTGACAATGGTGCATTTGCTTGAATTGCTTAAAGAAAAGCAACCTGCTGACATTAAAATTGCTGCACTGCTTGTTAAACCTGGTAACTTGAAGGTTGAATTGGACATTCCTTATTGCTGTTTTGAAATTCCCAATGACTTTATTGTAGGTTATGGTCTTGACTATGATGGCGAAGGACGTAATTTGCCTAGCATCTACACTGTAACCGAATAAAACATGTGCGTTGCACATCTCACTATACATATTTAAGACTATATCTTAACTAAACAATTTATATTTTCATTCACACAAAAAAAATGAAGAATATCGTTATCTTTGGTGCTCCTGGTTCTGGTAAGGGCACACAGAGCGATTTGCTCGTAAAGAAGTACGGATTTAAGCACATCTCAACAGGCGACGTGCTCCGCGCTGAGATTAAGAATGGTACTGAACTTGGCAATACAGCTAAAGGTTTCATTGACAATGGTCAACTCATCCCCGACTCATTGATGATTGATATCCTCGCTGCAACATACGATGCCCTTTGCCCTTGCGAAGGTGTTATCTTTGATGGTTTCCCCCGCACCATTCCTCAAGCTGAAGCTTTGAAGACGATGTTGGCAGAACGCAACACTGAAGTTGCTGGTATGCTCGAATTAGACGTTCCCGAGGATATGTTGATGGAGCGCCTTATCAACCGCGGCAAAACTTCAGGTCGCGCCGATGATAATGCCGAAACCATTAAAAAGCGCCTTGACGTTTACAATGGACAAACTGCTCCCCTTATCGAATGGTATGAGAAGGAAGGCAAGCGTCATGCTGTAAAGGGTTATGGCTCACTCGAAGAAATCAACGCAGCTCTCTGCGCTGTAATTGACAGCCTCTAAAAAGCTAAAAACGCTTTTTTGCGACTGTACGAATGTGCAAATGTGAAGATGTAAAATTAATTATTGCTTAATAACGGATTGCGCGTCTTCACATTTGCACATTACTATCATTATATAACTCATCTGCATATTTCCCACATCTGCACATATATAAAGAACTATGGCCGAATCAAATTTTGTAGACTACGTAAAGATTTATTGCCGCTCAGGTAAGGGTGGCAGAGGCTCTATGCACCTTCACAGAGCCAAGTATCAACCCAACGGTGGACCTGACGGAGGTGACGGCGGTCGCGGTGGAAACATTTATCTACGCGCCAACCATAACTATTGGACGTTACTTCACTTGCGTTATGATCGCCACGTGTTTGCAGGTAATGGTGGCAATGGTTCGAAATGCTGCTCACATGGTTCTGACGGTGAAGATCGTTACATAGACGTTCCTCCTGGCACTGTAGCCTATGATGCCGAAACTGGTAAATATATATGCGATGTAACAGAAGACGGACAAGTTGTTATGTTGCTTAAAGGTGGTCGTGGCGGTTTAGGTAACTGGCAATTTAGAACTTCTACGAACCAAGCCCCCCGATATGCCCAGCCTGGCGAACCTATGCAGGAGATGATGGTTATTTTGGAATTGAAACTGTTGGCAGATGTGGGTTTGGTAGGTTTCCCCAATGCGGGTAAATCTACTCTCGTTTCAGCCTTATCATCTGCTCGTCCCAAAATTGCGAACTACCCTTTTACTACCATGGAGCCCAGTTTAGGTGTAGTGGCTTATCGCGATAACAAATCATTCGTTATGGCTGATATCCCTGGTATTATTGAGGGAGCAAGCGAAGGACGTGGCTTAGGCTTACGCTTCTTGCGCCATATTGAACGTAACTCTCTCTTGTTATTTATGGTACCAGGAGACACTGATAACATTGCTAAGGAATATCAAATTCTTTTGGGCGAATTGTCGAAGTTTAATCCTGGTATGCTCGACAAGCATCGTGTACTGGCTGTTACAAAATGTGACTTATTGGACGATGAGTTAATGGAAATGTTGCGTAGCGAATTACCCGATGATCTTCCTGTAGTATACATTTCGGCTGTCACCGGTTTTGGTCTTGACAAACTAAAGGATATTCTTTGGGAAGAGTTGAACAGCGAAAGCAACAAATTACAGTCGGTTAGCGAAGGCGGTTCAATTGTTCACCGCGACAGAGAGGTTAACGTTTTGGCTTCTGACTTTGCGGATTGGCAGGCAGACTTTGACACAACAGGCATTGAAGAAGATGACGACGACACGTTTGACGACGACATCTACGACATCGAAGATTTGGAAGACTAAAGACTTCAAAAGAGATATATGGATACTTTACTAAAGTACAATCTCGGTGCTGACGTTACTGCGTTTTCAACTACTCGCATTTCTCCACAACCGATATCTGTTGAGGAAATAAAAGCTATGGGGAATTATGCAGCTTTCAATGTTACCTATTATTGTGGCGATAATCCACAACGTGTGGCAAAAAACAAAGCATGGCTTTGCAACGAGTTAGGTGTGAACGAGAATTGCCTATGGCTACCGAGGCAAACACATACAGCAAATGTTCTTGAAATAGATGAAGCCTTTTTGAATAAAGAGGAGGAGGAACAAACGCAATGTCTCCAAGAGATTGATGCACTAATCACCACCCTACCCCATCAATGCATCAGTATTTCGACTGCGGACTGTGTTCCCATATTACTTTACGATGAAAAGCATCATGCTATTGCAGCTATTCATGCCGGATGGCGTGGCACTGTACAGCGCATTTCACAAGTTTGCTTAGAAAAAATGGCAAATGCTTTTGGCACTAAAGCAAGCGACTGTAAAGCTTTAATAGGTCCAAGCATATCTTTGGATGCTTTTGAAGTTGGCGAAGAAGTTGCAACTGAATTTATACAAGCACATTTCCCAAGCAATATCATTTCGCGCAGTTATCCTAACAAACCACACATTGACCTTTGGGCTGCAAATGTTTTTTTATTGGAAGAAGCTGGTGTAGCACTTGAAAACATTCAGATATCAGGCATTTGCACCTTCCAACATCACGACACTTTCTTCTCTGCAAGAAGATTAGGTATTAACTCAGGACGCATTCTAACTGGCATTTGCTTGAAAAACTAAAATCAGCAAAACCACACAATAGGAACAACCGCATAGCTATTTAATAATCAATAGTTATGCGGTTGTTCTTTAGTTTATATTATATCCATACAACTAAGCCTTCTTCCACCATCCATCCTCCACTGCAGTGATAACACGTACCAGTTGGTTCATGACCATACACATCTCACGTTTCAACTTGACATCTTTCTTGTGATATTCAAAAATCCAAGGTGAAATCTGCGCCAAACGACTATGTCCACAAGCATAGAAGGCTGCACCTATAGGTTTATAACGATCGGAAAAACCATTGTCAACGACTTCTATAATAGGTAGTTGTTCTATAAGCAATTGCTTCATAATCTCACGTTCCTTAGGACTGATAAAAGCAGAAACGATAACAGCTCCTTCGCGTGCTGCTTTCATTACAGCTGCTTGTTGCTCAGCAAAACGGAAGGCATCAGCACGATGACATATCAACGACAACTTGCGAGATGCTTCCATTAAAGTCTTGTTTCCCGTGTAAGCAAGAGTAGGTTTTCCATTTTGTGGATGCAAAGGGATACGCAACATGAGTGTACTAAGCGTTGCATCCAATTGTTGCGGATGTTGGGCTAAATAGCGGTCGTGCAACAAGGCTTGGCGCAAGGATTCGAGAGTCCAACCACGAGCAGTACTACCACGCACTACACGGAAACAATCACGCATTGCACGCTTTATCAGATATTTACGAGCTTGGTCATGTAGATATTGCAGTTTCACAGCAATCTCTTTTTCTGTAAGCGCCTCCACATCATTGTAACCACGGGAAAAGAGAGCAGGACCGCGAAGAGAATAGGTGTGATCACGGTCACGGCAATCGGGTGTTATAACACCTTTCTGTAGGCGCCACTCAATGCCAAGCATATCCCAATAAGCATGGGTACAACCTATCATAGTTCCTCTTACAACATGCCCCAAAAGTTTTTTATTTCCAGGTTTTAACCAAAGCAATGCGTGCAAATGATCGGGCATAACTTCTACACCCAATAAATTCACACAGGGATGATAAGTAGAAACACTTCTCCATACCTCCAAAACCTTTTTTCCGAGTTCTGTATATTTGCAACAAGGAGCATCAGAACTATCATCAAGAGCGTCAAAATTTCCTATAATGGTGCTTAATATAGGAGCATTATCATGAATTCTGAGCGTAACAAAGAAATAGCCCTCGCGATAGTTTGTGTGATTGTCACGCTTAAGAGCGACTGGCAAACTTGCTTCTTTTTGCAAGATTTTAGCTATCTGTTCAGGGGTTAATGGCATAAACTGAAATTTTAGAACTTTGACTCACTCCTTATCCAACGCCAACAACTCATCACGAAGTTGGGCTGCTGTAATAAAGTCGAAGGCTGCTGCAGCTTTTTTCATAGCCTTTTGCAAACGTTCCTTCTTTTGTTCCTTGCTTTCTTTGTTTTCAGTGCTTAAGGTTCCATAAGTAACATTTCCCTCAGCAGCTTGCTGCAATGGTGCATCCTCTACAACATAAGGACGCGAGAAACTTGTTGAACCACCTGTAGTCAAATCCTTCTCTGCATTCTTTCTGTTACGCTGCATTTCTACTAACTCATTGCTCTCAATAGGTTTAAAGATAGGAGTTGGTTTTAAATGATGCGCTTTATTATAAGCCATTTGTTTGGCGCGACGACGGTTCGTCTCGTCAATGGTTTGCTGCATGGATAAAGTAATTTCCTTAGCGTACATAATGACACGCCCATTAACATTACGCGCAGCACGACCCGCAGTCTGAGTTAATGAACGCGCATTACGCAAAAAGCCTTCTTTATCCGCATCTAAAATAGCAACTAAAGCTACCTCAGGCAAGTCAAGACCTTCACGCAACAAGTTTACACCCACAAGCACATCATAAACACCTCGACGCAAATCTTCCATAATTTGAACACGCTCAAGAGTGTCTACATCGCTATGAATATAAGCTGTACTTATATTGTTCTTAAGCAAAAATTCAGAAAGTTCCTCTGCCATTCGCTTAGTTAATGTAGTTACCAATACGCGCTCATTATTTTCTTTAGCTTTACGTATTTCTTCCATTAAGTCATCGACAGGATAATCCGTATCACGCACTTCGATTGGAGGATCTAACAAACCAGTCGGACGAATTACTTGATCAACCACAACCCCCTCACTCTCAGCTAATTCATAATCAGCAGGAGTCGCACTAATGTAAATAACCTGTTTTGCCAACTCATGGAATTCCTCAAACTTAAGTGGACGATTATCCATTGCTGCAGGCAAACGGAAACCATAATTCACCAAAGATTCTTTACGCGAGCGGTCACCGCCATACATTGCTCTAAGTTGTGGAACAGTTACGTGACTTTCGTCTATCACAATTAAAAAATCATCTGGGAAGAAATCTAAAAGGCAGAAAGGACGAGTTCCAGCTTCGCGTCCATCAAAGTAACGTGAGTAGTTTTCAATACCCGCACAATGTCCAAGTTCGCGAATCATTTCGATATCATATTCTACACGTTCCTTTAAACGTTTTGCCTCAAGCGTTTTACCACATTCCTCAAAATAAGCCACCTGTTCTACCAAGTCATCTTGTATTTTGCGAATAGCCAATTCCTGCGTTTCTTTTGAAGTAAGAAACAAATTAGCAGGATACACTTTATATTCATCGTAAGTATTTAGGCGACTACCCGAAATCGCATCAACCTCCTCAATACTGTCGATTTCGTCGCCCCAAAAGCAAACACGAATAAGTTCGTCAGCATAAGCCAAATATATATCCACCGTATCTCCCTTGACACGGAAATTACCAGCTTTAGGTGCCACATCATTGCGCGAATATAAACTTGACACCAGTTGATTAAGCAAAGCATTGATAGAAAGTGTACGTCCAACTTTTAGCTCCACCACATTCTCATAAAATGCAGCAGGATTTCCCATACCATAGATACACGAAACAGACGAGACTACCACTACGTCATTACGTCCTGACAAAAGAGCCGAAGTTGCAGCCAATCTGAGTTTATCAATATCCTCGTTAATAGCCAAGTCCTTCTCTATGTACGTGTCGGTCGAAGCGATGTATGCCTCGGGTTGGTAATAGTCGTAATACGAAACGTAATATTCTACAGCATTATTAGGGAAAAAGCCTTTAAACTCTGAATATAACTGAGCTGCTAAAGTTTTATTATGGCTCAATACAAGCGTAGGCTTATTGATGTTTTTAATAACATTGGCAATGGTAAAAGTTTTTCCCGAACCTGTCACTCCTAACAACACTTGAGCAGGGACACCATTTTGCACACCTGCTGTCAACTCCTTAATCGCCTCAGGCTGATCGCCCGTGGGCTGATACTTAGATTGTAGTTCAAACTGTTTCATAACCAAATATAGAAATATTAAATATGCGAATGCAAGATACGTACAATATTCGTACATACTTACATTCGCATATTCTTATGTTATATGTTTTACCATTCTCTTACTGAGTTTGGAAGCGTTTCATTGCGCGAAGGATGTGTCGAGCAGCCGACATAAGTTCTTGTGTTTCCTGAAGTGTAGAAAGGTAAAGCAACGCTACCTTAATATTTGAATCCTCACGCTGGATGCGATCTTGTTGTGAATGACGTATCTGCGAAATACGACTCTTCACAGCATTACCTTGAACCAACAATTCATCAGCACCCTCAAAATTACCCGAAGTAATCATGCGCTGCGCACCCTCCAGGAATTTATCAACGTCATTGCACACAGGAATAAATTCGTCGATATAGTTTTGTGGAAGCGGATTAAAATTATTGTCTACATGTTCCACACAAGGTTCAAGCATACGCTTCAAACCATATATAATTTGCGTAGCATTGTTACAACCCAAGTGGAACCAAGTATTCTTTTCAACAGCCACGAGATAGTCAACCTTACGCATACCAATAATTTCCTTACGACGATAGCGTTTCCAAATATTCTTTTCGCTTTCAATGTCATGAGAGGCCGTGCGCAACTGACGAATATTCTCGTGCATCAAGCCTTGGGTAATATTGCGGAAGGTTTTACGAGTAAAGTTAAACACATCATCTTGTGTACCACGCACGTGCTTCAAAAGCAACTGCCAAGTTTCAGCCTTGTCGTGACAACGTACAAGTTGACGAAAAACCAAGTCGACAGAATCTTGTTCACTCTTCTGCTTAAATCTGCGGTTATTGCTAATTACAACGAATGCAACTATACCCATTACCATTATCATGGCAATAAAACCACCCCAATGGTTAAATGTAGCAATAAGGAAACTAACGATAAAGGCAGCACCTGCAGTAATAAACCAACCACCAATTACAGTAATTACACCCGTGATGCGGTAAACAGCAGTTTCGCGTCCCCAAGCTCTATCAGCCAATGAAGAACCCATAGCTACCATAAATGCAACGTATGTAGTTGAAAGGGGTAATTGTAACGTAGTACCTACCACAATAAGCAAACCAGCCAAAACCAAATTTACAGCAGCACGCACTTGATCGAAGGCTGCACCTTCTTCTAATTCTGTTCCTTCACGATCAAAGCGAGTATTGATCCAATTTGTTACACAAGCTGGAACGTGACCCGAAATGGCATTTGTTGTATTCAAAACAGCACGTACTGTTCTACGAGCCAAACGCGATGAAGAAAAAACCTCTTCACTTTCATCCTGGCGCGATAAATTTACAGTAGTTTCAACCACTTTATGTGCCTTTTTCGATGTGCTGATAGCAACGGTCATAATCACACCAGCAGCAATCAAGAATAGATGTTTGAAAGGAAGATGACTCTCGCCTGCCAAAACACTTACTATATATGTATCGGGAGTATGAGAACCACCATTTGCCGTAAAGTCAAGGAAAGACTCCAAGCCAGCCAAAGGCGTACCAATAAAGTTCACAAGGTCATTACCTGCAAAAGCCATAGCCAAGGCAAAAGTACCAAAGAGCACAACAATTCTAAAGATATTAACCTTGAGCAAATGGAGAATCTCCATCAGCACTGTAAACGAACAAAAACTGATAAGCAGAATATTCAAACGGTTATGGTCAATCCAATCGGGAGTCCAACCAATAGCTGCCAACACAGGACTTGTGCGCAAACCACTTACCAATAAGAAATAGAAAATAGAAGTAACACTCAAGCCACCAAAGATGGCAATGCTATAACGCAAATGCTTTTTATAATGAAATGTGAAAACCACACGAGCTATCCACATCACAACTAAACCAAATACAAAAGCAATGGCTACTGAAAGGAATATACCTATAATCACACTCAAAGCCTTATCAGTATTGATAAGTTGAGCATAAGTTAAGCCACCACTAAGAATTTTTGAAAAAGCCAAAGCCGTGCTACCACCTAACAAACCAAACACCATCGATACGGTGGTTGAAGTAGGCATACCCAAGGTATTAAAGATGTCAAGTAGAATAACATCTGTAGCAGCTACGCCTAAGAATATACACATCACATCACTTAATGTGTAATAATGTGGATTAAGCACACCATGACGTGCAATATCCATCATGCCACTTGATGTACTAGCACCGACAAAGATGCCCACAGCAGCAACAATTAAGATAGTACGAAACTTGGCAGCTTTAGCACCAACTGCCGGACTTAAAAAATTTACAGCATCGTTAGCCACACCGACAGACAAGTCGAACGTAGCTAACACAAAAAGGAATATGAGTATTCCAAGATAGAAAAAATCCATATTACGTGGGTTCTAAATTACTGCTGCAAAATTAGCATTTGATTAGTTAAGTTCAAAGCAAATTATTAAAATTCTATTACATTTTTATGAATATACAATTCACCAAGACTTCTACAACACATTAAAAAAGCCTTTAATAAACAATCATTTCTCATTGTTTATCAAAGGCTTTTACTTTTTTATCTATACTAAATTATCAAACTATCAAAAATAGAACTGACTTGCTATCCAATACGTAAACAAAGACATCAAATAAGCGAAAGCCGTTGTATAAACCGCTGTAAATACCGCCCATTTCCAACCACCACTTTCGTTCTTGATAGCGACAATCGTTGCAATACAAGGAAAGTAGAAGAGAATAAACACCAAATAAGCCAATGCCGAAGCATGCGTCATATTGGCACGTAGGGCTTGCGACAGATGCGTATCGGCAGAAGCCTCATCAGCATTAACATCCTCACCTGCATACATCACTGCTAACGTACTTACAACCAATTCCTTGGCACCAACCCCTGAAAGAATACCCACACTCATCTTCCAATCAAAGTGCATGGGCGACATAACAGGAGCTATAAAGTGACCGATACGTTGCAAATAAGAAGGTTCTTCTTGAACGTCTTGACCTTGATGATTATCAGCCTCAACGTTTTGCACATGTTCGCGCTCAGTCTGCTGCACCATTGCTGTAGCAACAGGAGTTTCTACATCTGCAGTTGCATCATCGTGGTGAGGAAAATAATTCAATGCCCAAATTACAAGTGAGAACACCAAAATAATTCCACCCATCTTCTGCAAATATTGACGTCCCTTTTCCCAAGTATGAATGCAAACCGATTTAGCTGTAGGCATACGATAAGGAGGCAACTCCATTACAAAAGGCAAATCTTCGCCACGCATCAAAAAGCGACTAAACAATCGCGCCATAGCAATAGCAGCCAAAATGCCTAAAGCATAAAGCCCAAGCATAACCCAAGCTCCTTGTTGTGGGAAGAAAGCACCCACCAACACAACATAAATAGGAATACGCGCTGAGCACGACATAAAAGGAGTAATAAGCATCGTGATGAGACGACTCTTAGGATTTTCAATGGTTCGCGTTGCCATAATAGCTGGCACATTACAACCAAAACCCATTACCATCGGAATAAATGATTTGCCATGAAGTCCCATCTTGTGCATCAATTTATCCATAATAAAGGCAGCACGAGCCATATAACCCGAATCCTCCAATATTGAAATAAACAGATACAATATCATGATATTGGGCAAGAACACAATCACTGCACCTACACCACTAATAGCGCCATCCACAATCATATCCTTAAGCATACCATCTGGCATGGCATAATTAACGAATTCTGAGATTTTTGACACCAACCAATCAATCCAATCCATAGGATACGCACCAACTTGGAAAGTGATGTAAAATATCAAAAACAGCACTACGAAGAACAAGGGAAAGCCCAAGTAACGATTCGTAACAACACTATCTATTTTTTCGGTTAGCGTACGACCTTGACGTGCCACATGCGGTTGATAAGTCTCCTTCAATGCTCCCTGAATAAAACCATACTTGGCATCAGTAATTGCATTATCAGGCGAATCGTGTAATTCTTCCTTTATACGTTTTGTTTCTTCATAACGCACTGCTACCAATTCATCGTGTTGCGGAAGCGTTTCTACCAACTTTTGCGATTCGGTATCACCTTCAAGAAATTTAATAGCAAGATAACGTGTTGAATATTTTGAGCGAATTTCTTGATTCTTTTGAAAAACATGTTTTATGCGGTCAATGCTATGTTCCAACTCTGCACCATGATTCACATGGATATGACGTTCAAGAGAAAAATCGCTTTGATTTTCATACACAGCGATAACCATTTCAAACAAATGGCGAATACCCACACCAGTTCTTGAAATAGTAGGCACCATAGGCACACCCAATAAGGTTCCCAACTGCTTATAATCAAGTTTATCGCCATTACGCTGCAATTCATCATACATATTCAGCGCAATAACCATGCGTTGATGCATATCAATGAGTTGGGTTGTAAGATAAAGATTACGTTCCAAGTTCGAACTATCCACCACATTGATTACCACATCAGGGGTTTCATCAATAAGATGACGGCGCACATAAAGTTCTTCGGGCGAATATGCCGAGAGTGAATAAGTGCCAGGAAGGTCAACCAAACGAAAACGATAGCTGCGTTCCTCATAATCATTGACCTTTGGTGTGCATACTCCACTTGTAGCACAGCCCGCACAGGCACCTACACAAGTCGAAGCATCTTCATGAAGGACTTCCACTTCGCCCAATTCATTGCGACGCACCTTCACCTTCAATTCCATAAAGCCTTCTTTGGCATCAACCGTCACACCGCTATAATTGCCCACATGTTCGTGTCCGCCTGAGGCTACATTAAACAAAGACGTCTTACCACAATTAGGATTACCAACCAACGCCACATTGATAACACGACGTTTGTCGGCAGCCATACGTGCCATACGCTGCTCCAATTGCATTGCAAATTCTTCGTCCTCATCTTTTCCAGGCTTCAAACCCTTCAAATCTTCATCAGGATGAAGTCGCACATCATTTTCAGCTTCAGTTTCACTAATTACCTCCACCAAATTAGCTTCTTCGCGACGCAGGGATATCTTATATCCCATAATTTCATATTCTATAGGATCGCGCAACGGAGCGTTTAAAATAACTTTTACCGCTTTACCTTTCACAAAACCCATCTCTACAATGCGTTTGCGAAAGCCACCGTGGCCATATACCTTTACAATAACGCCACGTTCACCAGTATGCAATTCTGAAAGTTTCATTTTTCTTTGTTTTTAGGTCGCCTTATTACGCGCTTTTACTACTTTTTTTATTAGCATGCAAAGTTACAATGTTCTTTATTTCTGAACAATACCCATTAGTGGGTAGTTTGTCAAAAAGTTACAAACACGCCCTAAAAACCTTTTTAAAGAACCAATTTTACGAATAGAGACTCACGAAAGTTTAATGCCATACTTCACTATCCCCTCCGAAAGCATTCCTTGAGGCATAAACACTTTCAGTGTATCAACTATCGTATTCAGCATACGTTCACGAACGTAATCATTCTTTATATAGAGTGAGATGCGACGTTGTGAAAGGTAATCTCCCTCAATTTTTCGAACATTTTCTTTTTGTTTTTCAGTTAAGAAGGGTAAATGCATTTCGGGAATAATGGTATATCCACCATTTTCATCAACAATGCGAATAAGCGTTTCTATGCTACCTGCTTCATAAATGTGCTGTCCCTTGCTTCGCGCTTTACAAAACGAGAATGCACTATCGCGCAAACATTGGGCCTCTTTCATCACCCACATATTTTCGTTTTCCAAATTCTCAGGTTTAAAAACAGGTAACTTGCGCCAACAAGTCTCAGACAGGTACACATAAAAGCGTTCTGTGTAAAGTGGAATTTCCAATACACCTTGTCGTACATTTCCCGAAATAGCAATCCCAGCATCCAATTCACCACGAAGCAAAGAATCGAGCATAAAATCAGCTTTAAGCTCACTGATAGTCAGCGAAACATTCGCATAGGCTTCGCGATAATATCTAATGAATTTGGGCAATAAATAAGGAGCAATCGTAGGTCCCACAGACAAGGCTAACGACCCATTTATGGCTCCTTTACCCTCGCTTACTATTTCTGTAATTTTTTCTACCTCCATCAATATCTTCTGTGCTTGAAGCACAATTTGCTCGCCCATGGAAGTTGGTTTTACCTGTTTGTTCGTACATTCAAAAATACGCACATCCAATTCTTCCTCCAGCTTCACAAGCATCGCGCTTAATGTAGGTTGCGATATATTACATGCATCAGCCGCTCTCGCAAAATTGCGAAAGCGGTCGATGGCAACAATATATTTTAGTTGCTGCAGATTCATTGATTGTATAAAATAATTTTGAACACCTACTTATATTCCCTCAATAATCCTTTTTAAATCGGGCAAACGCATGGCACCACTTTGACGCCACAACATTTCACCGTTTCTAAACAGCATTAGTGTCGGAATTGACTGAATGCCATACGCATTAGATATAGCTTGGTTTTTATCCACATCAATCTTTATAATGCGAATTTGTTCACCCAAGTCAGCCTTAAGTTGTTCCAATACAGGATGCATAGCCTTACAGGGAGCACACCAAGTAGCAAAGAAATCCACTAAAGTCAGTTGATTACCACTAATAACTTCATTAAATTTTTCCATGTTTTTTTAGTTTTTAAGTTTACAAATCATTTGTGTCATATTACCCATAGGGCAGAACACGCACCAAGTGCGCGGACGATATATAATAGTAAGCACTACCCCCACAACAAGAGAGGTAAGCATAATACCATAAAGTCCAAAAGCAAATTGCGCAACCCAAGGCTCCACTACCGTGGGATAAGCCCAATGCCAAGGTACGTTGAAAGTCCATAGCAAATGAATGGTCTCGCGCAGAGATTCTGCACCCATTGCTACATGAACGGTCAAGATAATCATTTGAATAAAAAAGAACAAAAAGAAAATCAAGAACGCGTTTCTGAACCATTTGGAAGAAAGCCAACGTGGAGCAACCTTCTTGCGCGACCAATCCAAGGTATTGCCGATTTGCAGAAACAACTGTCCACGACCACAATAATTATTGCAATAAGCCTTGCTACCGCCAAACACAGCTATAAGGAGGGGTATCAAAAAACAAATTACACCCAACCAAGCAAATATAATATTAAAGAACCCAAGTGTAAAATAGGTAGCCGAAACAATCCACAGGTAATCACTCCAACGCTTATTCTTTTGCTTTGCCATATTTATTTTGTTTTAGAAAATGAATACTACACTTCGGCAGGTTGCCTCAACACTTTATGTATGACGCCCGCAGGACAATTCTTTTCGCAAATGCCACAGCCAATGCAGTTTTCTTCGTCAACAACAGAGTAACTACCCTTATAAATGCTAACAGCATCGCGCGGACAAACCTTTACGCATACGCCACAAGCCACACAACGGTCTTTTTCACTCTGAGCCTTATATTTTGTAGCCATATCTATCTATCACCTACCTTCGTTTTTAAGTAAATCTTCCAAAAACTCTGCAGCATCTGCCACACAAGCACTACATTCGCGCAATACCTTTCCAGTTCCAACGCCTTTCAATAGTTTGCATTGGGTTGCCCCATTACGTTGCTCAAACTTATCCATCATCTGTCGCATACCCCTCATTGCCTTTGCACGATCCTTCACTGCAAGTCCATAAACAATACCTGCACCAACCAAAGCACCACAAGTGCCCTGCATATTTCCCATGCCAGCAGCAAAACAGTTACCCACGTGCATAATGGTTTCTTCGTCCAGACCCGTATAGTCGTAATAGGTGCAGCACACAGCCTGTGTGCAATTATACGTACCATTAGCCTTTTTGGCTTCAGCTTGTTGTTTTCTACTTTCCATCATAGCGTGTATGTTTTTTAAAATTTCTGATGCAAAGGTATGGCTTTTATCATAGACATACAAATGAATTTATATATGTTATCATAGATAAATACTATTGTAAATAGGTGTTCAATATTATTTTTAAGATATTTTCATCGGATGAAGGAGCATTGCAGACTATGTGACTGAGAAAGAGGGAACCAAATGCACTCGAGAACGTGCTTTCAATGTGAAAATAATTTTGGATACCTACTTACAACCACACCTATATATAAAGGAGTCTATACGAATGAGCTGTAAAATTAGAATAGCCTTTATAGAATAGCCTTAGTATAAAACATCCATTATAAAGACAAGAATAAGCCAAATACTTTCTGCAAAATCACAGATTTTTTATGTAAGTTTGCAGCATATTACATAACTCAACATCTGCTCATGAAACCACAGTTGGACTTTATATTACTCTACACGCCACAAAATGAGGGAGTTATTACCTCGCTCAAAACGGCAGAAAGCATCAATCATGTTTTTCTGCTCACCTCCGAAGCACATGCTGCCGAAGCTGAAAAACACGTTAGCGAGAAATGTTCTATCATTTTAACTGATGCCCCTAAAAGTTCTAAGTGCATCCGACAAATCGCACAAAAGGCATCGGCTCCCTACACATTCTTTTATTTATCAAGACATAGTTTGTCATTAGGATATCGCGCACTTGAACGTATGATTCAAGTGGCTAACGATACTGACAGACAAACAAATGCCTTGATGCTCTACACCGACCGATATGATGATAAAGGACAACACCCCACCATCGATTATCAAGAAGGTGCACTACGCGATGATTTTGACTTTGGTTCATTGCTACTTTTCCGCACACAGGGATTAAAGGATTTTGCCAAGAGCGAATGCTGCGGTCGGTTTACACACGCAGCCCTTTATGCCTTGCGCCTTTACACCAGCGCGAACGGACATATTGCACATTTGCGCGAACCACTCTACACTGAACAAGAAACAGACCTGCGTGCTTCAGGACAAAAGCAATTTGACTACGTAAATCCCAACAATCGCGAAGTACAAATTGAAATGGAACGTGCCTGCACCGAACACTTAAAACGTATAGGCGCTTGGTTAGCTCCCGATGAATACGATGAATTACCCGATAACAAAGAGGATTATCCCGTTGAAGCAAGCGTTATCATTCCCGTTCGCAACCGTGTGCGCACCATTAAAGATGCCATTGGCAGTGTTCTTGAACAAGAAGCCAAGTTCAAATTCAATGTTATTATTGTAGACAACCATTCAACCGATGGTACCGCTGAGGCTGTACAAGCGTTTAGCAACGATAAGCGCGTAGCACTCATTCAACCTTCACGCACCGACTTAGGCATTGGGGGGTGTTGGGATGTTGCCATTCGTTCAGCGCAATGCGGACGCTATGCTGTGCAACTCGACTCAGACGACCTTTATTCTTCACCCCAAACCCTGCAACGCATTGTCGATGCCTTCCGTCAGCAGCACGCTGCCATGGTTATTGGTAGCTACCGCATGGTAAACTTCGACTTAGAGACATTACCTCCTGGACTTATCGACCATGCAGAATGGACTACCGCCAACGGACGCAACAATGCCTTACGCATCAATGGGTTAGGTGCCCCACGTGCCTTCCGCACAGACATTTTACGCACAATAGGTTTTCCCAACACAAGCTATGGCGAAGACTATGCCTTAGGCTTAGTCTTTTCACGCCATTTCCGCATTGCTCGCATCTTCGACGAACTCTATCTTTGTCGTCGTTGGGACGGAAACTCTGATGCTGCACTTAGCATTGAAAAGCAAAACAAAAACAATCTTTACAAAGACCTTATACGTACGCTCGAACTCCGTGCACGCCGTGCCATGATTGCCCACTGGAATCATACACTTAATCAAACCGAAGTAGACGCTTTTATTAGCAACCAACTTGAAACATGGCAAGAAGCACGCGAACGTTTTGAGGCATTACAAACCCAAGTAATGACGCGCGAACTGCCACTCGAAGACATGGAACTTCGCGTACAATTCAATCCCTCGCGCATTGTGAGCACGGGTGCAAAGGTTGATAAAGCTACACTTAAAAAACGTCCATGCTTTCTTTGCGACAACCATCGTCCTGCCAGTCAACAGCAATTACCCGTAATGGGTAAGATTCAGCTATTGGTCAACCCCTTCCCCATTCTGCCCAAACACCTCACCTTGCCCACACGTCGTCACACAGCACAACGCTTTTCACACTTTGCTCCCATCATGGATAGCATAGCTTGGCAACTTCCAGGCATGTTTGTATTTTACAATGGGGCTCGATGTGGTGCCTCAGCTCCCGACCACGCACACTTGCAAGCAGGACAACGCGGATTTGTTCCCATTGAAAAAGATTGGAAATATTACGAAAACCGTTTACAACGCATCTATCCCTCAACCAAAGATGAGGAGGCAGATCTTGAAGAACAAGGTTATGACCCCAAAACGGGAGGCATTTTTATGCTCCGCGGATATGCCTGTCCCGCATTTGTTATTCAAGGTCCAGCCTGCAAGCAATCCCCTATTCTCTTTAACAAGTTGATGGAAGTATTGCCTATTGCAGACAAACAGCCTGAGCCTGACATCAATATCCTTTCATGGCGACAAGAAGGTGGACCTTCTGCCCCCGACCACATTGTGTCGGTAATCTTTGTTCGCAAAAAACATCGTCCTGATTGTTACCATGCTGAAGGCAAAAATCAACTATTGATTAGCCCTGGCGCTATCGACATGGGTGGACTCATTATTACCCCCAGAGAAACAGACTATAAACGTCTTACCCCTCACACCGCAGCCAACATCTTGCGCGAAGTAACCATCAACGAAAATGAGATGTCTGCCATTGCACGCAAGTTACATAGTCGTACCCATACGCACAACACCCATAAACCAACCGATGGAGAAAGCGTAAAGAATGAGAATGCATTGCTCAAATCATTGCAAGACCGCGACATCTGTGTAGGCATTATGCATACCGAGAAAGTAAGTTTCAAACTCAACGGTACATTTACCGCTAAAGGTGAAACTGTTACCAACCAGCAAGAAGCTTGTTGCACCGAAGGCGGCATCGCATGGAATGGCAATATCTATAGCGAACTTACTTTTATTCCTGAAGACGAAAACACCTGTTCGTTTACATTGCAAAACGTAACCATTGGCATCGGTTTTCATTGGCAACGCCAAGAAGATCAAACCTTTAAAGGTCGCTTGCGTTTAATTGTTGACGAAGAAAAACTCGTTGTAATCAACGAACTACCCGTTGAGGAATATTTAGAAAGCGTCATTTCATCTGAGATGAATGCAAATTCATCGCTTGGATTGCTCAAGACACATGCTGTAGTATCACGCAGTTGGGTATATAGCCAAATGCTAAACCGTTTACAAGGTGAAGGTCGCCCAGGCGATTTCTTCAACTTCGTACATCGACCAGGCGAATCCGTGCGTTGGCACGACCGTTCTGACCACACCCTCTACGATGTTTGTGCCGACGACCATTGCCAACGTTACCAAGGCATTACACGTGCCACATTGCCACAAGTTCATGAAGCAGTGGCCTCAACCGCAGGCGAAGTGTTGATGTACGATGGCAAATTGTGCGACACACGCTTTTCAAAAAGTTGCGGTGGCATTAGTGAACGTTATAGCAGCTGTTGGGGTAACGAAGATTTTGCCTATCTGCAACCCGTGCGTTGCGATGCTGACAATAACGAGCCTCTGCCCGATTTAACAAACGAAGCCGAAGCAGCGCGTTGGATTCGCACTACTCCTAAAGCATTTTGCAACACCACCAACAAGGCGTTGTTAGCCCAAGTGCTCAACTCATACGACCAAGAAACACCCGACTTTTACCGTTGGCGTGTAGAGCTTACGCAAGAGAAAGTACGCCAATTGGTTGAAGAACGCACCGAACAAAAGTTGGGAGACATTATAGATTTGCAACCCGTAGAACGCGGTGCCAGTGGACGTCTTATTCGCTTACGCATTGTAGGAACCGAAGGCGAACTCATTGTGGGCAAAGAATTAGAAATCCGCCGATTGCTATCGGATAGTCATCTTTACAGTTCTGCTTTCATTGTTGAGCGCAACGAGGTAGATGCACAAACTCACATTCCCCAATCATTTACACTTATAGGTGCAGGTTGGGGACATGGTGTTGGACTTTGCCAAATTGGTGCAGCCGTAATGGCAGACAAAGGCTATGCTTACAATGATATCCTAAAGCACTATTATCAAGGTGCCGACATCTTTAAGTTATTTGGCAAATAAACGCAAAAGCGAATAAATACCGCTAATAAAGTTCTAAGAATGCTTGAAAGGTAAATATTTATGTATTTATATCTCAAGCATTCTTTTTTTCTGATTATCAACCGTTCAAAGCAAAATTCAGGCTACGGAATTGCAACAAAAGATAAACTTTTTTCAAAAAACTCACAATTTTGTTTGGTCAGAACCATAGAAGTTTGTACTTTTGCACTCGCAAAACGGAAATAACACTTGCACTCTTAGCTCAGTTGGTAGAGCAACTGACTCTTAATCAGTGGGTCCAGGGTTCGAACCCCTGAGAGTGTACCATCAACAACAAACTTACCAATGCACTCTTAGCTCAGTTGGTAGAGCAACTGACTCTTAATCAGTGGGTCCAGGGT
>UQPD01000026.1 GCA_900542795.1 uncultured Prevotella sp.
AATTCAAGCAAGCTTGATTGTATTCGGTTTGCACGATAATTCAGCCCGTGCATTAACGGCTGAAAAAACATGCAGAAAAAATTGTTGATTTTGAACACCCTACCTAACGGGGTTGGGCTGGCGCGTGAAGTGTAAATGATAGCTTTTGGAATCTATGGTGTGGGCAAGTATGTCTCTGATAACACCCGCAATGAATTTTGGGGCACAGGAGCTATTGAAACGATTAGTGAACAGCTTAGAAGAGAACTGCCAGGATTGCGAGGATTTTCTCCAACAAGTATCAAGAAAATGCGCCAGTTTTATGAGCAATGGTGTAATGTTGTAAATCGCCCGCCAACGGCGGACGATTTACAAACGACTGCTGATGAGACTATTTTGCCGTTTAAGTCTTTGCTATTGGCAAATCGCCAGCCAATGGCTGGCGATTTTGATTGGCACGATTTTTTTCCATAAATCTCTCGCGCCAGCCTCACCCCGAAAGGGGTTTATTTGTGGAAATTCAAAAATAATAATTCATGAACATTTATGGCTCATTGATGGATATTTATGACTAAAAACAGACATTTGCGAAGCGCAAATAAAATAAATATTTTGGACTCCATAAATGTCCCCAAAAAGTTAATTGATTAACTCGACCAAGTTAATTGATTTACTTTGCCATGTAATACGTAATACTTGTCCATTTATATTGATATACTTTGCCTTTTAATATATATTACTTTGCCGTCCAGCCTATTGCCACTATGACTTGCCCAAACACGCAATAGAACACATAGAAAAAACCGTCAAATCCTGTCATTCGTTTTTACCATATTGTATCATGATAAAACAACGAACGACACGAATTGACGGTTTTCTATATAAAACAATGATTACTTGTCTTCAACCTTACACTTTGTACCACGCCATACAGCCAAAACAAAGAGAATGAAAATGGCTGCAAGGGCAATGTAGGCAATGGTGTTGGTAGTGGCAATGCTTTGCGGTTCGAAGTTCATAACAATCTGGTGCTTACCAGCAGGAACCTTGAGAGCACGCAATACGTAGTTGACACGACCCAACTCTGCAGGCTTGCCATCGATGGTCACAGTCCAATCGGGATAGTATATTTCAGAGAATACAACCACACCTCCCTTGTCTGAGTTCACTGTGTAGGTGAGTTTGTTGGGTTGATATTCACCAAATGTAACACTACCTGTGCCTAATGCCGAACCATCGAGTGTAGCTTTAAAGCGTTCGTCGGCTACAGCAGCATGCTTGGTGTCGAGATTGTGCAATCCTGCCATTTCAGCATCGGCATTCTTCACAAACTTAAGCGACTGCACAAACCAAGCGTTGCCATTGGCACCCGGATTTACAATTACCTGATTGGCTTCCTTGCCAAACATAAAGTACTTGGCATTGAGCATATTCAACACGGGAATAATGCTGTCGGTGTTCACCTTACTCATGTCGCCATTCGCTGCATTGGCAGCATTCGCAAAGTTCTGAATTTCTTGGGTGAGATGGTGATCGATGAGGTCTTGGTAACGATGCAACTTTGCTGCATGATAACCACCAATGTTGTGATGGTAGTAGGCAGTAGCATTCGATGTTTCGTTAAACGGATTGCCTTGTGCCAAGTTTACTACACGATAGTAGCTGGTGTCTTTCAGTACCAAAGCATCGGCAGGGGTTTTGGCAAAACCTTCTTCGCGTACACTCTCCTCGGTAAACGAGTCGTTGTTGAGATAACGCTTGTCAATTTGCCACATATCTGCCAAGCAAATCAATGCCAAGAGGTTGCAAGCCATCCAACCTTTCAGTTTGTGCTCAGCATAAGCCCAAAGCACCAAAATGCCCAATATGATAACGAAAGCCGAACGCAAAGCATCAGCACTCAAAATGGCATGACGCATGCTGGTTACAGCAGCCATGTAGGTGCCTACCATGTCGGCAGGGAATTGAGTACGACGCATCATGCTGAATGTTTCAACATCATTCTGCGACAAGCAGTTGCCAGCCACTGAAGGGGCTAACCACATTAAAAGGCAAAGACCTAAAGTACACACTGCTGCTATGGGTAAACCAATGCGCATGCGCAAGGGGGCTTCCTTAAAATGGGTGAGTTGGAAAAGACGCTTGTTGATGGAAATTTCATACAAGCAGAGCACAGCAAGCAAGGGGATGGTAAATTCGGCTATTACGAGTGCCGAACTAACCGTACGGAATTTGCTGTACATAGGCATGTGGTCGATGATGAAGTTGGTTAGCTCAGGAATGTTTTTACCCCAAGCAAAAATCAAGCTCAAGAGGGTGGCTGCTAACAAGCCCCACTTGGCAGGACCACGCACATAGAACAAACCTAATACGAAAAGGAAACATACAAATGCGCCAACGTATACGGGTCCTACGGTCATGGGTTGGTCACCCCAATATTGCATTAGACCTGGAGGATAGGCTTCTATGCCTGCTTGCTGAAAAGCTTGCTGTGTTTGTCCGGCACACTGATAGAAGTCGTCATAACCTGGTAAGTCTTCGGCATCTTCGCGGTCAAGAATTGAGGCGGAACCACCTCCCTTGTAGTCGGGAATTAACAAGGTGAGGGTTTCGTCGATGCCATAGCTCCACATAGTGATGTAGTCGCGATCTAATCCGTCGGTAGCTTTAGGCGTGCTCTCGTTGTTGATGGCTGATTTTTTGGTAAGCTCTGCCTTACCACGCATCGACTCTTTAGCATACTGATAGGTGTGGTAAATGTTGGGCAAGTTTGCTGCAACACCTAATACGCCTGCAAAAATCAAGGTGAGGGTTGCCTTCAACCAATTCTTTAGGGTGTGTTTCACAAGGGCATCGACAAAGTATGCCAATACCAAGAACAACATTACAAAGAGGAAGTAGTAGGTCATTTGCAAGTGGTTGCTCACAATTTGGAATGCGGTGAAGATGGCTGCAACGGTGCCACCCCAAAGGTATTTTCCACGATAGCATAGTATTAAACCTGCAATGGTGGGCGGAATGAATGCCAAGGTCATCACCTTCCAGATGTGTCCGGCTGCGATGATGATGAGAAAATAAGAGGAGAATGCCCATATTACTGAACCCAATGCTGCAAGATGGGGCTTAAAGTTGAAGGCACGGAGCAAGATGTAGAAGCCTAACAGATAAAGGAACAGATAGCTAATAGCGGGAAACCAGCTTCCTGTGCCTAAGGCATAGATTTTGCTCAACGTGCTCACCGTGTTGGTTGCGCTATACGAAGGTGCCATTTGGTAAGTGGGCATACCACTAAACAAGGCATTGGTCCATCGCGTGATTTCACCATCGTGTGTGGCACCATACTGCAACTGTTCTTGTCCTTGTCCCACAGCAGCCACGGCATCGTGTCCACCCAGTACAAGGTCTTCGCTCATGGGCGTGAAGAAATAAGCCATACTCATGACTAAGAACACCACCACAACAATGAGATCGGGTGTTGCTTTCTTCAAAATTTTGTCGAAGTTCATTGTTTATTTTTGTTGTTTGTGTTTGTATTCGTTTTTGAAAAAGGGAGGGTTTAAAAGGAAGGGGGGCAAAAGGGAGGCATTTCTAAAGAAAAGCCTTTCCCAAAGAAAGGCATTCCCCAAAAAAGGCATTTCAAAAGAAAAGCATTTCCCAAAAACATTCCCAAAACTTCATTTTAGCTCACCCAGAGCATGACGATAAGTTGCGCAATAATAACGCGTAGGAACATACCCAAGGGATAAACGGTGGCATAGGCTACCGAAGCCTTGTCGTTTTCGGGAATGGAATCGTTTACATATTCCAAGGCAATGGGGTTTGCCATGGCACCACACAGCATACCCGCAGTGGTTGCATAACTACGACCAAAGCCCACCACGCTCACAATGCTCATGATGATTACAGGTACGAGGGTTATGAGAAGGGCTATGCCAATCCACCACAACGATTGGGGTTGCATAACGGTTTCCACGAAATCGCGTCCAGCGTCCAAACCTAAGCAGGCTAAGTAAGTGGAAAGACCTAAGGAGCGCAACATCAAGTTGGCACTGGTTGTGGTGTAAGCCACCATGTGGAAACGCGGACCGAAGGCACCTATAAGTATACCCATTACAATAGGACCACCTGCAAGACCAAGTCGCACAGGATAGCTCATGCCAGGTACAAACACAGGAATGCTTCCTAACAGCAAACCCATAACGATGCCTATAAAAATGGTCACCATGTTGGGTTCGTCAAGGCGTTTCACCACATTGCCAAGTTCGGTTGCCACATGTTTTATGCTTTCGGCTTCGCCCACAACGGTTACACGATCGCCAATGCGAAGGGTGAGGTTAGGGGTTGCTACAAGCTGAATGCCTGAACGCTGCACACGACTTACGTTCACACCATAACGGTTGCGCAGTTGCAAGTCGCCTAAGTGACGTCCATTGATGTTGGAGCGTGTGATGAGGATGCGTTGCGAAATCAATTTTGAGTCTAACGCATTCCAGTCTACATCACTGCGGTTCCAATTGGTTTCGTCGCGCTTGCCAAAATAGATGGTAAGGTGTGGCACCATTTTTTCTTTGGTAATAACCAACAGACGGTCATCTTTTTCGAGCACGGTGTGGGCATTGGGCAAAATAACTTTACCATCGCGCCACAAACGCGACACCACAAACGAGCTGTCTTCCATTTCGCTCAATTCGCCCAAGGTGTGTCCAAACACGGCAGGGTTGCATACATCGAATGAGGCAATAAAAGCTTCGTCAGCTCGTTCTTCGCCCGTACACTTTTCATGTCGCGACAACCAGCCACGCACCATAATCAAGGCTATAATTACGCCTACCATACCAAAGGCATAGGTTACCGCACAACTAAGTGCAGCTCCCGATGCGGGTTGGTTGAGTTGTTTCAAGGTTTGTTGTGCAGCCCCCAAAGCGGGTGTGTTGGTTGTGGCACCACAGAGCACGCCCAACATGTCTTGCAGGGGGAGCAATCCTGTCCATCCTGCAGCTAAAGCGATGAGGGTACCTAAGGCTACTACGCCCAATCCGAGCAGATTAAGTGTTGTACCTCCTTTGCGGAAGGTGCTCATAAATCCAGGTCCTACTTGCAAGCCTAATGTGTAGACAAACAAGATGAGACCAAAACTTTCGGCATAATTCAGCATTTGTGCGTCTACTTGCAATCCGGTAGCACCTGCTAAGATGCCAAAGAAGAATACATAGGTAACGCCCAAGCTAATGCCTTTGATGCGCCATTTGCTCAGTGCCAAACCGAAGGCACTGATAAGGCAGATAATAATGACGGCCTGCACGGCCGACGGTGTAAGCAGTGTATCTGTTAACCAATTCATGGTCAGCTAAAATTAGGTTGAATTGGCAGCAAAGTTAACCTTTATTTCTGAACCGCTAAGCGCGATGTGCCTGTAAAGTTTGTGTACAATGAAAAAAAGAGTGATTATTGGGAGTTTAGAGAATGCTTTACGATTTTTGGGGAGTCAGAATTAAGTAATAAGTATTAAGTATTACAAACTATTTATGGGGCTTGGGGGGGGGTAGTCAGAAATGTCTATCAGAATTAAGTATTACAAACTATTTATGCGCTTCGCGCTTGGGGAGGGAGTCAAAAATGACCATCAATGAGCCATAAATGTTCATGAATTATTATTTTTGAATGTCCATAAATAAACCCCTTTCGGGGTTGGGCTGGCGCATTGTTTTGACATAAATGTCTTTGTTTTTTTCGTCAAAAATGTCCATCAATGAATCATAAATGTTCATGAATTATTATTTTTGAATGTCCATAAATAACCCCCTTTCGGGGTTGGGTTAGTGCATTGTTTTGACATAAATGTCTTTGTAATTTATCTTTTTGTTTTGCCAAATACATCGGAATGTGTTCCTGTTGTCAGCATTAAGAGAGTCAATTCTTCATCATTCTGTTCCCAAACTAACAGCCAGTTTGGTTTTATATGCGCCTCCCATTCACCTTCATGGTTGCCATGAAGAATGTATGGTCTATATTCTGATGGCAGACTACCATTTTCTACCAATATGGCTATGGCCTTTCTTAGTTCTTCTATTGGATAGCCACGCTTTTTGCAAAGCTTTAAAGCCTTGTCAAATCTTTTGGTTGTACCAAACTTATACATCATTCCCCTAAAATAGTGCCAAACATTTCGTCAACAGAATTCCATTGGGTTACTCTCCCTTTCGCCTTGTCCTCTTCGGCAAGTTCCAAATCTGTTTTCTTAGGTCTCAGAATAGAAATAGAACTAACGCCATTCAACATTTGGATGGCTTTTTTCAGTTTTGTCAACATGGCAGGATCTGATACAGTTACCAAAAGCTGCGGCTCATTTATTATTGAAGTATTCATACTTACTCTTTATTTAAAATATACAATGTTTTTTCATGAGTAAAAATACGGTTTATTACTGAAACTACCAAGAAAAAAACTATAAAGCTCCTGATATTGGTTGGCATGTATACAAAGTAAAATTTTTTTGAATACTACTCAGGCTATTTTTACACAAAAAAAGCAGATAACCAGTTTTGGTGCGTCTGGTTACCTGCTCAGAGATGCGTATGAAAAAGGTTTTAGTTTCTTGTTTTATTTGAAAAATCTTTATTGAAATTACCTCTAAAAAATATCTTATTTCTCATCGCGAAGGATGCAATCCTTCAGTTCTTGCGGATAGGTAGGCATTGCACCTTGTTGTGTGCAAACGTATGCCGAAACATCCACACCAATTTTGTGCGCCACGGTAATAGATTTACCTGCAAGAATAGCAGCACAGAAAGCACCCGTAAAAGAGTCGCCGGCTCCCACCGTGTCAGCCACCTTCACCTTGGGAGTGGGCTGAAAACTCATTTCGCTCTCAGTTATCACATACGAGCCAAAGGCGCCACAAGTAAGAACCACCATTTGCAGTTTGTAGCGACTAATGAGCTGCTGCACCTGGTCCTCAAAATTGATAGGCTGCAAAAGTTCTTTTGCAGGGTCAATGTCTGCAATGTCACCCAAGCCTAACAAGTGTGCCACCTTCACAATCTCCTCATCGTTAATTTTCAAGACATTGCAGCGAGAGAGTGACTCCTCAATAACCTCCTTCGAATACCAATTTTGGCGAAGGTTAATGTCGAAGAGTTTAAATGTGCCAATGGGAGGCATCGCATCGAGAAAACGATAAATGGTAGATCGCGTTTTAACCGTGCGTTGTGCCAATGTGCCAAAGCAAACGGCACGCGTGTTGTGAGCAATACGCTCAATTTCGGGCGTCCAAGGCAAATTATCGTAAGCCACGCCTAAGCAAATGTCATATTGTGGAATGCCCTCGCCCGATAGTGTAACCTGCACCGTACCAGTGGGTTCGTCAACCACCTCAAGGTGATGCTTCAGTCCGTGCGCATCGAGTTCGCGTATAATTTGTTTACCATCCGCATCGTTGCCAATGGCAGAGAGTGCCATGCCGTTAAGTCCAAACTGGCTAACGTGATAAGCAAAGTTGGCAGGAGCGCCGCCTAATTTTTTGCCATCGGGCAAACAGTCAAAAAGCGTCTCGCCGAGACCTACAATATAGTTTTCCATGATGGGAAAGTTATTTTATTTTTGAGATATAAGTAAAAAGATAAATTACACCAACAGCCATGCAGAGCACAGCACCAGCTTGTCCCATAGCATCAGAGGCAACCCCCATAACCAAGGGGAAGAGCGTGCCTCCAAAGAGTCCCATAATCATGAGTCCGCTCACCTCGTTCTGCTTTTGAGGAACCGCCATAAGTGCGTTCGAGAAGCAGATTGAGAAAATGTTAGAGTTGCCATAGCCCACCAAGGCAATACCTGCATAAAGCACCATCTTGCTGTCGCCCCAAAGCAAGCAAGCCATTGAAGCCGCCATGAGCACTACCGAGATAAAGAAGAAAGTGCGAGCCTTGAGAATGCGCAAGAAGAATGAACCTGTAAAGCAACCAATGGTGCGGAAAATAAAGTAGAGGCTTGTGGCAAAGGCAGCATCGTTGAGCGTCATGCCCAAGCGTTCCATCAAAATTTTAGGAGCAGTGGTGTTTGTGCCCACGTCAATGCCCACGTGGCACATAATGCCCAAGAAGGTGAGTAACACCAACGGATTGCCTAAAAGGGCGAAAGCTTGTGAAAATTGGTGTCCGATGCTCATGTCGGCATCCTTAGCCTTAGGCTCTTCAATTTCAACCGTGGCGAGCAACGCAGTGGCAAAGATACCAACAACCAAGAAAATGGCAAAAAGAATGCGCCAATTGTAGTCGAACGAGGGAATAACTTGCGTAGTTCCCCAAATAGCGAGGTAAGGAGCAATAAACGAGGCAATAGCCTTAATGAACTGTCCAAAGGTGAGTACAGCTGCCAAGTGTCCGCCATTCATTACACAAGTAACCAGCGGATTGAGCGAAGTCTGCATCAATGCGTTGCCAATGCCTAAGAGCGAGAAGGCGCAAAGCATTATCGGAAAACTTTCGCCAAAAAGAGGCAACAACAGCGAAACGGCAGTTACGATAAGCGAGAGTAAAACCGTTTTTTTACGACCAATTTTATTCATCAGCACACCCGTTGGGACACTGAAGATAAGAAACCAAAAGAAAACGAGCGATGGAAAAATATTAGCAACAGAGTCGCTGAGTTGAAGGTCAGCCTTCACATAATTACTGGCAATGCCCACAAGGTCAACGAAACCCATGCAGAAGAAGCAAAACATCACAGAGATGATAGCCAATTTATTGGTCTGTTTCATTTTATTATGCTTTTTAGAAGAGAGGAGGAGGTAGATAAGGTTCTAACTAAAAAAAGGGACGCCCTAAAAACACATTCTCAGGAACGCCCCTCGATAGTTACAACAAATATATCAATTATGAAAAGTTTCTTAGAAATTCAAATCCAGAATTTTTAGAATCATCCGTTATAATCCAAGCGAGTAAACCTTGGCATTTTCAATTTGAGCCTTGCCACCTTCAGCCCACACCTTCAAGTTGTTGTAAGGCTGTGTGGGGAATACAAGGTTAGTCATAGCAATGCGTCCACCATTCACAAAAATCTCAACAGAGCATTTGTCAACAAAGATGTCTAAGTGGTAAGCACTTTGCTTTGCAGAGCTTTGGTTGTCCTCTTTCCAACGGTTCATGTCCTGTGCATCACCGCAGAGCGAGAGCGGAGCCCATGTAGCCAGTGCAAAATCGTTTTTATAGTTGAGAGCAATGTCTTGCGAGAGTTTACCCTTCATTTGTCCAGCAGCTTCAGCCGCTTTTTCAATGTTGTGGCGTTCAGCCAATTTGCCAAAGTCAGTCAAACCGCTTTCAGTACGGTCCATCACCAAGCGCTTATTCTTTAAGTCGAGATAAACCAAAGTGCGTTCTTCCTTATCGTTAAAGAGGCTCAAACCCACTATGTCGCTGTTGCCAGGTAGAACATCAGCTTCCACCTCGAAGGCACCATCGTTTTCACTAAAAAGGTTACGCATGATGTAAGGTTTCGCATTCTCTACCTCAACCTTTCCAATCTCTTTCGTCTCTTTTCTCAGCGCACGTGCCTCTTCCACCACATTAGCAGAGAGATAAGTTTCGCCATTGTTTGAGAATAGCTTAAGTTCGCGAGGCAGTGCATTGGCACCGCGATATTGACGGATGGGGGTAACGTTAGCATACTGCCAGTTGCTCATCCAAGGCACAGCCACAATGCGTTCGCCAAGGTTTGAGAAGGTAACCGTTGCATAATGATCCTTACCCCAGTCGAGCCACTTCACTGTTTCGGGTTTAGAGTCGCAATGAAATTCCTTGCCATCAAACTCACCCACAAAATATTGCGTTGCGCTACCGCCAAAAACAAAGCCTGGGTTAATGTTAACAATCATCACATACTTCATCTTACTCTTGTCGCCATCAACAGCCAAGGGGAAGAAGTCGGGACATTCAAACTGGTTGGGCTGTGCACCAAAGCCTTTGCCCCACTGGCTCACATATTCCCATTTCTTTAAATTCTTCGACTTGTAGAAACGCATGTTCTTGTCAGCCGACACAATCATGTACCACGATTTAGCAGGTTCATACCAAAAGATTTTGGGGTCGCGGAAGTCCTTCAAACCATCAAACGGACGCAACACGGGGTTGCCTTTGTAGTTAGTGAAAGTGCGACCATTATCTTTGCTGTAAGCCATACACTCAATCTGTCCGTTCTTATCGCTTGCCGAGGTGTAGTAAGCAATAATAGCATTTTTGCCAAAGCCTGCCGAGTTCTTAGCATCAACCACTGTGCTACCCGAGAAGATGTGGCCCAAAGTGTCGCGAGCAATAGCAGGGTCAAGGTGTTGCCAGTGAACAAGGTCGCGGCTCACAGAGTGGCCCCAGTGCATGTTGCCCCATTTTGAACCATAAGGGTTATACTGGTAGTAGAGGTGATATTCACCATCTTTATAGGTTAAACCATTGGCATCATTCATCCAGCCATAGGCAGGGGTGTGATGGTAAACAGGGCGATAATAGTCGGTGTTCGTAACACTCCAAGTGTCGCTAAGACGCAGTTTCTTTAACGCCAGTGCATTTTTTGCCAAATTCGCAATTTTCACCACAGCCTTGTTTCCTTTGTTCAAGGCAAAAGGCACTTCATAGTCCACACCATTCACGGCAAGACGCACGTCCATCCAAGTGTCAGTCTTTTTGCCTTGGTCAAGCACCACTTGCGCCTCGGGCATATTCTCCTCAATAGGCAGAATGAGGTACTTGGTGGGATTAGTAATGGTAATAACAGCGGTATCGCCCACTGTGGCGATGTTCATATTCTGAGCATTAAGTCCAGCACAAGTAAGTGCTGCAGCCATTGCGGTTAAAATTCGTTTCATAATTTTGTAACTGTTAGAAAAAGGATAATGTAATAATGTAGAATGTATAATGTACAATGTTTAATGTAGAAAAATCCACGTTTACCTGCATGGTAATTATACATTATAAAATTAAGTTAGAAATTCAGTTTTGCGGTAAATTCCACGGTGAGTGGGCGGAGGTAGCTACCTGTCATCAAGCAGTTGTTGTAGTTGCCAGCCTCTTCTTTGGTGATGAGTTCAGCACCTGCAATGCTACCCTTGGCACCCGTTTGGTTCAAGAAGTTTACAACAGTGCAACCCAAGTTCAGCATCTTGTTAACCTTCCAGTCAACACCACCAAAGCTCTCCCAACGACCATTAAAGTAGTAAGCATCGTTGATGTTAGCATACGTTTTGCCAAAGTAGCGGAAGCTCATCCACAACTTCACATCGGGTGTAATCATGTAGCTTGGGTCAAGTTCAATGAGCACTTGCGGAATTTCGGCAACAATGTTGCCAGTAGCATTGATGTTGCCCTTGTAACCATCGCTAAATGTAACCGAAGTTTCATACTTCTTGTAAGTAGGCTTTTGGTAAGTAAACAAAGCGTGGAGTTCAAATCCCTTAAACGGACGTATAATAGCGTCGGTAGTCCAACCCCAAGTTTGAATGTCGTAGCTCATGGGAGCAGCCATAATTTCGGCACCATGTTGCAAGTTCAGCGTAGAGTTGTTGTTTGTTTTCGAGATGTAAGTAAAGAGCGATGTCAAGCTAAGCCACTGATTGTTGTAGTAAACACCACCGCGAGCCAAAGGAACGGTAATTTTATCGGTGTTAGGCAACGTAGCAGGAGCAAAGTTGTCGAAGCGAGGGTGCTGCACAATGTAGGTGAAGTCGCCTGTAAAACCAAACTGCTTTGTAAGTTTATAAGTTAAAGCAGCCGTAAGGTCATAGTTCACCCAGTTATAATCCAAGTTAGCAGGTTTAATCACAGTGCCATCAGCAGCTGTAGCACCGAGGTAATAGTCGGCAAAGCGTCCCACATAGTTACCAGCAGCATTGCGCACCGCGGCATTCTTGCCATTCAAGTGCTGCCATTCAATGCGTGCGCCATAATAAGCGTTCAGCTTGTTGGTAATGTCCCAATCGTGAGTTAAGTAAGCCGCCAACTTGTTTTCAGTACCTTTGTAATATTCAGAGGCATTTTTGTTGAAATCATAGAAAACCGTGTTGCGCTTGTTAGCGTCATACACTCTCACGGGGTAGCTGCCATCCGTAGGCACGCTTTGGTCATACATCGTAGTGTTCGATGCGTAGTCAATGTTATAGACCCATTCGTTCAAGCCCACGCGCAAAGTGCTGCGGTTAAACTTTTTGCTCAATTCGGTGGTAAAGAGCATCTCGTCAATGTCGCCCGCATTCAAGCACGACATGCGCGACTGTACATAATCGCCTGTGTAGTTCTCAGTCAGTCCGAGTGCATTGATGGTTTTATAATTATAAGCTGCGTTGTTTTTCACATTAGTCAAACTCATGGGCGTTTGATAAACAGCGGCACCGCGAGCATGGTCGTAGCGTGCCGAAGCAGTCCAAGTCAAGCCATTGTCCCACGCATATTTATTAGAGAGATACACCTGGCTTGAGCGGTTCTCTGCAGCGTCATACAACGAGATTGTGCCAATTTCGCCTGTGCGCATGTCGCGATAGGTCATGTTTGCATCGATGGGGAGGTATGAAGTGGTGCCGAGTTTAAACTTGCCATACTCCTTCACACTACCATCGCCCACATAAATAAACGGAGCCGATTGTGTGGCATAATTGCTCACGGGGTGACTGTTGCTGTAGTGATACATGGCAGAGAACTGACCGCGGCCATTGCCATAAAGGCGCGTCAAGGCAAACTTATAAATTTGAGTGCGGTCTTGCAGTTTCGAGCTTTTAATGTCGAAAGTGCCTGGGTCAAAGTCCTGATACAAGTTGGCACTGTAAAGCCAGTTTTTGGCTACCGAGCCATTCATGTTGAGCGAAAACTCCTGCATGCCAAAGTGATTCGCCTTGTAGTTGAGCGAGCCGTGGAAACCTTTGTTGCCCAATTTCGTCCACGAGTTTACGGCATAGCCAATGTTACCCGTAGTGATGGCAGTTTCTGAGATTTTAAGAAGTCCCACATGTTCATGACTTGCATCCATGCGCCAATTCGAGTTCACGCTGTGCGGATTTGTGGCATAGGTCACGGGCAAGCCGTTTTCAAGAACATTCACGTCGGTCGAAGGAAGTCCAATTTGAATTTCGCGCGGACCATTGGCACTCGAAGCGTTCAGCATCACGTTGCGGTTACCCTCTTCCTTGTTACTCTTGCTATTGTTAGCAGGCTCTTCGCTTTGTGCATTCATAATAATAGGTGTGCACAGCAAACAAGTGAGTAGTGCTTTCTTAGTAGTTGCTTTCATTTTACTGTTAGGATTTGTAGATAGGATTTTTTTGTTTTTGGTCGAGTGTCAAGAATTGGTAAGTTTCCCAACCCCGTCCATTTTTTTGATTAGGCATCCGTTCATCCCGAACGAATTTCATGTAGCAAAAGTAGAGCAAGAGCTAAGCGAACAACAAAAAAAATGTTGCAGCGACTAAAAAATATCGGTCGTTGCAACATTTTTAAGGGTATTTGTATCATTATTCCTTCTCAGAAGGTGCTTTTCCATAAAAATCTCTATAACACTTTGTGAAGTAAGATGGAGCAGAGAAACCCACGCGATAGGCAATTTCCGAAATTGTGAGCGAACCATCCTTCAACAATAAGCGTGCATGGCTCAATCTTTTTTCGCGAATAAGCTCCACAGGTGTTTTTCCCGTAAGTGCTTTCACACGTCTATAAAGTTGCACGCGCGACAAGCACATATCGCGTCCGATGTCCTCTACCGAGAGGTCAGGGTTTGTGTAGCGCTTTTCCAAGCAGTCCATAAACCGACTCATAAATTCATTTTGGGGCAATGCGTGTGCCGTGTTAGGGGCATCCTCCTCGTTCGGTTTATTGCTTAGAACTGTCGCATCCTCTTTTTTCGTAGTAGCATCCAACAGTTGGTCGCGTTGTTCCTCCAACTCATCGCGCTGTCGTTCCACTGTAGCCTTTTCGCGGTTCAGTTCCTCGTTCTTTTTGCGCAACTGTTCGTAGAGGCGTTGCTTTGTGCGATAAGCCTTAACCGACACCACCCACAACGTGCTGACAACAGCCACCAGCAAAATAACGAAAATCAAAAAGAGGCGTTGCAAATTAAACCGTGCCAACAGGTTGTCCACCCGTGTGTGCATGCGATGAATGTAGCTGTGTTGCTTTTCAATCTCCCTGTTTTGCAACAGCAGCACCTTGGCATTGTCAGCGGTAACAATGCTCGTTTCCATGTCATTGTTCTTCTCATAAGGTTTGCCTGTTAAAATGTCCAAGGCAAGTTTCACCAGTTCGTCGCCATGTGTGGGATAAATGGCTGAGGCTGTCAGCACCCCATCGCGCACCTTTTCAATGCCCTCGCCAGGCGAGGGTAGGGCATCAATGCCCAGATAGAAGGTGGGCGTCTGTTGCGTCAAAGCAGCGTGTGGGTGAGTCGATTTGTAGCGATCAATAGCCTTGCGAGCCCCCACAGCCATGCGGTCGTTATTGCCAAACACCAAGTTAATGGTAAAATTGGGGTCAGCCTTTTCAAGGCGTTGCAGCACCTTGTCCATAGCCTCCTCGCCCGATTTCTCCTTCCAATTTCCTTCCTCGTAGCCAATCATCTTGATGTCAGGGTGCGCCTTCAGCGCATCAGTAAATCCCTTGTGACGCTCCACGGCAGGCGACGACCCTTTCTCGCCAGCAATTTCCACCACAGTTCCCTTCCCTTTCAGCAGCAAGGCAGCATAGTCGCCCAACATACGCCCGATGCGGTAGTTATCAGCCCCCATAAAGGCAGTATAGTCCTTGAGGTTGCTTTTTCGGTCGAAAAGAATAACAGGAATGTGCTTTTCAGCAGCTTGGCTAATTGTGGCAGAAATAGGTTCAAGTTGTAGAGGCGACACAATGAGCAAGTCCACGTTCAAGTCAATCAGCGAGTCAATTTGTTGGCGTTGACGTGCAACATCATCGTTTGCCGAACACATCACCAATTCCACCTCATCGTTAAAGTACGTAGCCAATTCCAGTTCGTGTTTCAGTTTGGTGCGCCAAGTGTCGTCAGAGCATTGCGACACGCCAATCACATATTTCTTCTCCTTGCCAGTGCAAGCCGTGAGCAGGGCAAAGAGACAGCAGAAAAGAATAAGAAGTTTGAAAATATTTTTCATGTGTGCTTTTTGGGGGAAATATTACAAATAAAGTGCAGCAAAGATAGTGCAAACCGAATGCAAAAAAGCCAAGCTTGCTTGAGATTTTTGCTGAGGTGCAGCCTATTTTATACAAAGATACAAAATAGTTTAAAAAGTTGCAAGCGAGAACCAAACATTTATGACACCCTTTCTACCCCCTTACAACAAAAAAAGTTCTGGAACCCGAAGATTCCAGAACCCTTTTTATCATAAAAAGCAAAAACTTTTTTAGAGACCGTAGCCCAAGGTGCTGATGTAATTGTAGAACACACCACCCACACCACAAATTAACACACCGAGTGTGCAGAGCGCAAGCGCAACACGAGTGTAGCCATCGCTCTTGAACGTAGCAATAGGTGCATCGTTAGGCTTGATGTACATAGCCTTCACAATCATCAAGTAGTAGTACAACGAGATAACCGTGTTAGCCAAGGCAATGAATACCAACAAGGGGTATCCAGCCTTAAATGCAGCCATGAACACAAAGAACTTGCTGAAGAAACCTGCGAAGGGAGGAATACCAGCCAAAGAGAAGAGGCAAAGCGTCATAAGGAATGCCAACTTCGGGTTCGACTGATAAAGTCCATCATAATCGCTAATATTGATTTTTCCGCTGTTCTCCTCAACCGAAGTCATCACAGCAAAAGCACCCAAGTTCGACACCATGTAAACCAAGAGGTAGAACACCAAAGCCGTCATGCCCTGTGCCGTACCATCCATAATAGCCAAAACCAAGTAACCAGCTTGCGAGATAGCCGAGAACGCCATGAAACGCTTCATGTTGTTTTGGCGAATAGCAAAGAGGTTGGCAATGGTAATCGAAGCCACGATAATCCAATACATAGCCGTGTTCCAGCTATAGAACAAGTCGCTCTGTGCAAAAGCCTTCATCAAGATGGTCATTAACACAAAAGCAGCCGAGCCCTTAGAAATAACGCTCAAGTAAGCCGTAACCGAGGTAGGCGCACCTTCATACGTGTCGGCAGTCCAAAGATGGAAAGGCACCAACGAAATTTTGAAGCCCATGCCACCAATAAAGAGAATCATGCCAAAGATGCTGAGCAATGAACCATCGAGCTGTGCACCAATCTCGTTAAAGTAGAGAGTACCAGTAGCACCATAGATAAGCGAAACACCATAGAGCAAGAGCGCACTCGAGAAGAGCGCGAGCAAGATGAACTTAGCACCAGCCTCGGCACTTTCAAAACGCTTTTTATCGAAGGCAACCAATGCGGTAACAGGCACAGAAGCCATTTCAAGTCCGATAAAGAACATCAAGAAGTGACCACTCGACATCATAAAGTACATACCCAACAGCGTAAAGAGTGTGAGCATGTAAAACTCACCTTGCTTTACCAAGTTCTCCTCGCGGCTCAACCACTTATGAGCCATAAGGAACACAACGATTGTGCCAACGTTGAGCACGCTTTTCATAATCGTCATCATAGGGGTGTACTGATACATACCGCCAAAGGCACTTGTGGCTTCAGCACTGCTGCAAGGCAGCAAGTTGAGCACAGTGTGAATGGCAAGCAAAACAACGGGTAAAGCTGTGTTGTAAACGCCTTTCCCGCTCTTTTTGTCAGGACACATAAAGAGGTCGGCGATGAACAGTATCACAATAACTGCCAACAACGAGAGCTCCTCATGCATATAGAGAAATTGAGAATAATCCATTGTTATAGATAATATATATTTATAGATTAAAGGAAAGGATTGCAACTTGCCACAGTGCCAGCTACAGAGTGAATATGGTCAACAATCGGTGAAACACCAGTGCTAATCATGTTGCTTACCCACAACGGTGCAAGACCCAAACCAGCTACAGCCAAGATGAGGCAGATAACGGCAAAGCGTTCGTCCCAAGTAGCGTCGGTGAGTTTAAGGTGGTGCTCGTTGGTGCAAGTGCCATAAAGAATCTTACCTACTACACGGAGAATGTAGACAGCGGTAATCACAATAGAGCAGCAAGCAGCAATGGTGAGAACACGGTGGAAGGTATCTACATTTTGGAACGAACCCACAAAAATAGTCATCTCGGCAATGAAACCCGAGAAGCCAGGCAGACCCAAGTTAGCAAGACCCGCAATGATGTAACCTACCGAGAGGAAAGGCATGATGCGCATCAAACCATTGAGTTCGCGAATGTCGCGTGTGTGCGTACGTCCGTAAATCATACCGATAAGTGCAAAGAAGAGTGCAGTCATCAAACCGTGGCTCAACATCTGCAACACAGCACCCGTACAAGCCGTTTGGTTCAACATCAAAATAGCAAAGAGCACCATACCACAGTGCGACACCGAAGAGTAAGCGTTGATATACTTCAAGTCGGTTTGTACGCAAGCCGAGAAGGCACCATAAACCACCGAGATACCCGTAAGGATAAGGAAAATCCAGCTCAACTCGTTAGCAGCCTCAGGCATCAAGTACATGGCAATGCGGAAGCAACCATAACCACCCAACTTCATCAACACACCAGCGTGGAGCATAGACACAGCAGTAGGGGCAGAAGCATGACCATCGGGCGACCATGTGTGGAAGGGGAACAAAGCACCCAACACACCAAAACCAATAAAGGTAAGGGGGAACCAAATGCACTGTTGTGCAAAGGGGATGTTGTGAGCACCATTCAAGTGGTTAGCAATTTCCACGATGTTCATGGTCTGACCACCCGCACCATAGAAAATACCAAAGATGCCACACATCAAGAAAGCTGAACCACCCATCAACATGAGCGTCAACTTCATGGCAGCATACTCCTTTTTGCCCGAACCCCACACACCAATTAAGAGGTACATTGGGATTAGCGCGATTTCGTAGAACATGAACATTGCAAACATGTCTACCGAGATAAAGAAGCCAAACACACCGAGGCTCAACAATGTGAACCAAAGAAAGTATTCCTTGGTGAGCGGCTTAAGTTGCCATGAGGCAAATGTACCGGTAAAGACGATAACCGACGACAGCAACAACATAGCCACCGAAATGCCATCGACACCAACCGAATATTTGATGTGGAGCGGCTCGAACCAGTTGAACGAAGCTGTGTAAAGCATTTCGTCAGTAGCTCCAGCAGCACGGTCGCCGAGGAAAGTCACGGTAAGATAGCCAGCCAAGATAAGCAGCAGCGAGCTACCAGTTACCATCACCGCACGCACGCCCTTCACATCTCTTGCCAGCCACAAACCTAACAGCATGACAAGCGGAATCAATACGAATAATGATAGAAAATTCATTGTTGTTATTCTTTTAGTTTGAGAGTTTAAAGTGATTTTAAGCCAAGAGCAAAACGCTGCGCTTATCCACTTCAAAACTTTTCAACTTAAAAATTATGCAAGTGCAGCGATTGCCAACACAATTAACAGACCGAGCAGGTAAACATAAGCGTAAGCTTGCACAGATCCTCCCTGTAAGCCACGGATGCGAACGCTGAGCGCATTGGCACCCCATGCCAAGAAGTTGAAGAAGCCATCAATAATGTGGCGGTCGAACCAAGCAATAGGCTTAGAGATGTGGGCAAAGATGATGCGGTGAGTAATGTACTGATAAACCTCGTCCATGTAGAAACGTTTGTAAGCCCAACGATGCAGGTGTGCAAACTTCTCGGCAAGCGCATCAGCCTTAGGCTGACGCTCGCCCATATACATGTAAGTGGCGAGGAAGATAGATGCAACGGCAATGATGATAGAAGTGCCAGCCACGTTCCAATCCAAGTGAATGTCGTAAGCCTGACCATCAGCGCTCACAAAGTGACCAAAGGGAATGAAACCAGCCACACAGGTAACCACCGCCAAGAACATCAAGGGGAAAGTCATGGTGAGCGGTGCCTCATGCGGTGTGTGCTCAGCGTGCAACTGCTTGTTCTCAGTGCCCCAGAAAATGCCAAAGTACAGACGGAACATGTAGAATGCAGTCATAGCAGCAATAGCCGTCATAATCCAGCCCATAGCAGGCATATAAGCAAAGGCAGCCGTTAGAATCTCATCCTTCGAGAAGAAACCCGAGAAGGGAGGAATACCCGAGATAGCCAAACATGCAATCAAGAAAGTGATGTGCGTGATGGGCATGTACTTGCGCAAACCACCCATAGCCGACATCTCGTTGCTGTGAACAGCGTGGATGATGCAACCAGCACCCAAGAACAAGAGAGCCTTGAACATGGCGTGTGTAAACAAGTGGAACATTGAGGCCATGTAACCTAATGAGCCTACATGTTCATGACCTGTTACGAACTCGGTACAAACGCCAAGTGATACCATCATAAACGCGATTTGCGAAATGGTAGAGAAGGCAAGCACACGCTTGATGTCGCTTTGGCAGCAAGCAACGGCTGCTGCATAGAAGGCGGTGAAAGCACCTACCCAAGCTACAATGTGGAGTGTGCCAGGTGCATAGTCAATCCACAAGGGGAAAAGACGTGCAATTTGGAACACACCAGCCACAACCATAGTAGCAGCGTGAATAAGGGCAGACACAGGCGTAGGACCCTCCATGGCATCAGGCAACCAAATGTGCAAGGGGAACATAGCACTTTTACCAGCACCACCAATGAACATCAAGAACAAGGCAGTGGGCAACATCATTGCGCCCTGAGCAAAACCAGTTTGGTTAAACTCAAATCCAAATGAATGGCAGTAGTAGCCATAAATGAGGATACCGATCAAGAAGAAGAGGTCGGCAAAGCGTGTTACGATAAATGCCTTCTTGCTGGCAGCAATGGCTGCGGGTGAGGTGTAGTAGAAACCAATGAGCAAGTAAGATGAAACACCCACCAACTCCCAGAACATGTACATCTGGAAGATGTTCGTTGCTACTACCAATCCGAGCATTGACATCGTAAAGAGGCTAAGGAAGGCATAGTAACGCTGGAAACCGCGTTCGCCGTGCATATAGCCAAAAGAGTAGATGTGTACCATGAGCGATACGGTCGTGATGACGATCAGCATCATAACCGAGATGGGGTCGAGCATGATACCCATATCGAAGCTGAGTCCCTTCACAAAGAAGGGCAGCCACTGAAAGTTGTAAGGCATGAGTGTGGGCAACACACCTTCTGCCGTACGCGGTGTCTGGAAGAAGTACTGAAATGCGGTGTAATAAGCCATAGCGGCTACTACGCCTAACACAACCGTACCAACCAATCCCGCTGCTTTATGGCTGAACCATTTTCCGAACACACCCAATAGGAGGAACGAGAAGAATGGCAGCAAAAGAATAAGAATTGTATAATCCATTGTTTGTTTTATTTTGAGTTTGGAGTTCGGAGGTTATGAGGTTATGATGGAGGTTATGAGGTTATGAGGTTATGAGGTTATGAGGTTATGATGGAGGTTATGAGGTTATGAGGTTATAAAGTTACCTTCAGTCGCTCACAACATTCTCAACGTCCATTAGGCTATCAGATTAGCAATACATATATTATAACCTTCTAACCTAAAAACTTAAAAATCCCTTTACCCTTCTAACCTAAAAACTTAAAACTCCCTTTACCCTTCTAACCTAAAAACTTAAAACTCCCTCTTACCACTTCATCTTCTCGAGTTCACCTACCTGAATGTTTTTAATCATGCGGTAGATATTGATCATGATAGCAATTGCAATGGCGCTTTCAGCTGCTGAGATAGCAATAGAGAAGAGCGCAAAGAAGTAGCCTTCATAACCATCGGGATAAAGCATACGGTTAAACACTGCAAAGTTTAAGTCAGTAGCATTGAGCATCAACTCTACCGACAATAGAATAGCCAACGTGCTGCGACGAGTCAAAAATCCGAAAACGCCTGCAAACATCATGATGGCTGAAATTATCAAAATATATTCAATCTGTATCATAATGAATTTAAAGTTTGGAGTTTGGAGGTTATGAGGTTATGTTTTTTTAGTTTGGAGTTTAGAGGTTATGAGGTTATAAAGTTACCTTTAGTCGCTCACAACATTCTCAACGTCCATGAGGTTATGTTTTTTTAGTTTGGAGTTTAGAGGTTATGAGGTTATAAAGTTAC
>UQPD01000027.1 GCA_900542795.1 uncultured Prevotella sp.
GTATTAAGTATTACAGACTATTGAATATCTGTTTTTTTAGTCAAAAATGATCATCAATGAGCCAAAAATTATTCATAAATTAATGTGCGCTACGCGATGGGGAAGGAAATTTCCATGAATAATAACCCCTTTCGGGGTTGGGGTGGTTATGAATGTTTGTGAATGGGTTTGGGACGGGTGGACCAGGCGTCGTTGATGCGAGCACGGAGGTTGTCGATGCCTTTGCCTTTGGTGAGTTTGGGGGCGAAGGGGAGGAGGAGCTTGATGAAACGTTCTTTGACGATTTCCTCGGGGGTGAGCTTGGAGTCTTGTTGAACCATGGAAACGACTACTTTGGCTAGTTCGGTCGCACTTTCGCATGCGCCTAACTGGGCTATGTAGGTGGGGAGGGACTCCTTATTTATATAGAGTGCTAATTTTTCGAGTGCAGGATCGTGTAGCTCTGTGGGTGTTTCCTCTTGAAGGACCTTCTCGGCGTGTTGGATGCCAAAGAAGTATTGTTTGGCTTCGGTGGCATTGGGGATGATTTGATTGTTGCCTCCGTTTATGTTGATTGTGATGTTGCACATGTTGAATTTAGGTTTAGGGGTTGGTATAGATTTGAGTTTGCTTTTATTTGATGACTTCGAGAAGGTCGCGGTCTATTTCGACGGTGGCTCCTGAAATGTATTTGATTTCACAGCCGATGATGGCTTTGGTGCCTTTGGTGCGCTGTACGTATGCTTCGACGCCTTGTAGGGGACCTCCTAAGATTTTTACTTTCTGACCTTTGAGTAGGGGACCTGTGTGGGAAGAGATGGGGGTGCATGAACGCTCTATGAACTTTTGGTAGTTCTCGATTTCTATGTCGGGGATTTGATAGATTTCGCGCTGACCAGGCATGGAGAGCATTTTGTAGACGTCGGAACGGAAACGTACTTCGTTGACCTTCGTGGTGCTGATGTGACAGAATATGAAGGTGGAGAGGAAGGTGCGTTCTACTGTTTTTCGCTTCTTGGTTCGTTTGTCTAACACGACGTCTTTGATGGTGGGCACCCAATACTCAAACCAGATGCCTTTGCTGTTGAGTACTTCCTGTATGTCGGTGGCGATTCTCTTTTCGCAGTTGACTCTTACTACAGCTACGTACCAACCTGTTTTGATTGGTTTTGAGGGTGTTTGGGCTTTCTTGAATGGTGTGAGTGGGGGGCTTTTGGACACGGCTTCGCCGTCGTCCCCTGCATTAGTGGACGTAACGTTTCGAGTTGTTTTATTGTTCTCCATCTTGGTGAATATCAAGTTCGTTTCGGATGTTGAGGTTTGTAACTCTTGATAAGAGATACAGATGAACGAAGCAAAGGTACAATTTTAAATTGATTTACAGACTTTTATTTATATAAAAATTTACTTTTGAGGGAATAAAAACTAAACAGCATCACAACAAATGTTTAGCAAATTCTTTTAAACCAAATGCGTAATTTGTTAAATATCAAGAGTTTTGCTTCGTTCATCTGTATCTCTTATCAAGAGTTACAGAGTCTATGCTAATTTATCTAAAATGCTTGCGTTTGCCTTATCTACTTCGTTGGTTTGTATGGATAGGAGGTTGATTTGGGTGGTTGTTTCGGAGTCGTGGCCTAAGGCTTCGCTGATGATGGAGATGGGGATGTTGTTGTTGCGAGCTACGCTTGCCCAGGTGTGACGGGCTACGTAGTGGGTTAGGTTATGGGGGATGCCGATTTGTTGGGCTATTTTTTTGAGATGGTAGTTGATGTTGGTTTGTAGGTTGTGATACTCCTTATTATATAGGTCGTCGTGGGTGCGTAGGGGAAGTAGGTATGGGGTGGTGGCTGTTTGGTTTTTGTATTTGTCAAGGATTTGTTGCATGATGGGTTCCCATTTGATGGTGATTTTTTGTTGGGTTTTGCTTCGGGTGTAATGTAGGTAGCCATTGCGGAGTGCTGTTTTGGGGAGGTTTGCCATGTCGATGAAGGACATGCCGCGTAGGTAGAAGGAGAGTAGAAACATGTCGCGGGCAAGGTCTTGTGGTGAATGTGGAGGGAGTTGGGCTGTTTTGAGTTGACGGATGTTGTTGAGGTTGATGGCTCGTTTGTGGGTTTTGTCGATGCCTGTGTAGGTGTGGCGGAAGGGGTTCTGTTGGGGGATGAGGTTTTGTTCGACGGCACGGTTGTAGACGGCTCGTAGGATGCGGAGGTAGAAGGAACTGGTGTTTCGACAGATGCCTGTGGTTTTGAGCCAGGCTTCGTAGGATTGGATTTTTAGGGCGTCGAGGGTGTAGAGGGGGATGTCGTTGTGGTTGGTATAGCGCATGAGGCTGTTGAGGGTGGATTGGTAGTTGCGGGCGGTGCTTTGTTGTTTGTTTTGTTGGAGTTGTTGGATGATGCTTTGCATGTAGGCGATGAGGGTTTGTTGGTTGGTGTGCTGATGGTATTGGTGGACAATGTGGTCGGCGGTGTAGGGTTTGCCTGCTTGGTTGAGGGTGGTGATGATGTGGGTGAGTTGCTGGTATTCGTTGTGGAGTAGGGTGGGGGCTGTTTGTTGCCAACTTTGTTGTTGTGTGCGGTAGGGGGTGGCGATTTGACGGACTACGCGTTTGTGGATGACTTGGAAGTAGAGGGTGCCTTGGTTGGGGATTGTGGTTGAGGGTCTGAATTTGATTTTTAGTGTTGCCATGTTTTATGTTTGTTTGTCATGAATTGGTTGGTTTTTAGTCATAAATGACTAAGAATGAGCCAAATGTATCACAAACTATTTTTTTAGTCATAAATGATTATGAATGAATCATAAAAAATAAGTATTAAGTATTACAAGCTGTTGAATATCATAATACAAACTGTTTTTTAGTCAAAAATGATCATCAATGAGTCATAAATTTTTATAGAATCTTTCGTGATGTATGGGGCGCTACGCGATGGGGAAGGAAATAGACACAAATAAACCCCTCACGGGGTTGGGCTGGCGCATGAAATAGGATGGATGGTTTTTTAGTCAAAAATGATCATCAATGAAGCAAAAACCAGAATTAAGTATTACAGACTATTGAATATCTGCTTTTTTGTCAAAAATGCTCATCAATGAGCCATAAACCAGAAATAAGTAATAAGTATTAAGTATTACATGCTGTTGAATATCTGCTTTTTAGTCAAAAATGTTCATCAATGAGCCAAAAATTATTCATAAATAAATTGCGCTACGCGATGGGGAAGGAAATGACCATAAATAAAACCCCTTTCGGGGTTGGGCTGGCGCTTGAAATAGAATGGATGGTTTTTAGTCAATAATGTTTCTCAATGAACCAAAAAAAACTGACATGAACTGCTATGTTCTTTTGTCAAAAATGTCCATCAATGAGCCATAAATGTTCTTGAATGTGCGCTACGCGTTTTTGTCAATGAAATCCATTGGATTCTGCTAAACGAATGGCTTCGTTAAAGTCGTTGTTGGGAAAATCGTCTTTATCAAACACTACCCAATATTGGTCAAAACTATGACCTTTCCGTTTTTCCTCATTTTTTATAATTATAGCTTCTTGAACAAGTTTAATTGTATTCAGTCCTTTTCCTAATGCCTTTACTGAAGCTGATGTCAGACGAAACGCGTTGAAATAGTCTGGCTCTGTATTCACACCCTCGCAGATTATTAAGAATGATTGCTTGATGTCTCTGTAATTGGAACGACGTTTTAGACTTCTTTCTAGTCTCGGATTATATCTTGCCATTGTCAATCTCCTTCTCATTAACAAACAATTTGGAAAAATCACCTATAATGGGGGTTCCTCCATACTTGCCTTCAAGATACTCTTTTTCAAAAGACGCATTGTTTCGCACCTTGTAGTCGGCAAGAGAATACAATTTGGTAGCACCATATGCGTCTTTTTGTGTAAACCATACTTGGTCTCTTCGCAATATTTTGGCACTCAGTATATTGGTGTCGTGGATGGTGAATATCAGTTGGGCATGATTGGGGTTGGTTTTCTTTGAGTTGAATAACTCTATGATTTTACTTGTCAACTTGGGATGCATCTTGCTGTCTATCTCATCAATCACCAAGCGCTTGCCATTGTCTAAGGCATCTATAATGGGATAGGCTAACTGGAAATACTTAATTGTTCCCTCCGACTCGTTGCTTTCAAATGGAAACGAAATGGTCTGTGTCTCTTTTCCATTGTCATCATATTGTACATGGCTACTGACTATTTCATCATTCACCTTATATATATCTTCAATGCCTAAATCGGCAAATCGTGAGAAATCTACGATACGTTTACGTATCTTTGGATCATCCAACTTGATAGCGGCTCGTTTCCACATCACTTCGTCGTCATGACTGGTGATGACTGACGTATCCTTTAACCAGTTTACTATGCTGACTGCTGTCTCATCATTGAATTGTGCTGCTACAGAAATAAGTAGTGCATTGTTGCGAACCATCTTATTGGTGATAATATTTTTCGCTATTGTACATGAAGTGTGAACGTTGTATGTCTCTTCCTCACGATATAATAACTCTACTTCTTTTGCACGCTTTTTGTTGTTTCTGCGATACAGCCATTCTTTATGCACCTTATTGCTGTCAACCTCAAAGCCATATCGGAATATATAGACTGTATTGCAAAAAACTATTTCGAATACGGACGGCTCTTTGGCGGTTGTTGCATTGAGCATAAAGCTTTCTACATTCAATGTTTCGCCTGCTTGCAGCTCTTTCATGGAGTTTACAACAAGCCATTTGAAGGTTGAAAACGCTTTTGCAAAATTGGATTTACCTGATGCATTGGCACCATAAATGGCTGCTCCATGAAGTACTGCGGGGATTGCATCTCCCATTTCTGTCATAGAGTCTGTTTCTGGTATCACTGTCTCCTTCAATTTAGTGGTCACCAAAGAGAGGGTAGACAGTTTCTTAAATGACAAATAGTTGCCTACTGAAAACTGTATAATCATAAAGATAACCTTTGAATGTGTAATATTTTTGCAAATATATGAGTTTTCTTTTAAAAAGGCACGTATTGGTTCGTGTTTTGCGATTTTGGGTTTAGTTGTGATTTGCCATGAATGAACCATGAATCACCTCTGTAGGTAGAGGAGTTGTAGAAAATTTATGGAAAATTCGTGGCTCATTGATGGCTATTCGTGACCTAAAAATGAAGGGGGTTATCTTGCTGTGATGTGGAAGCAGGATTGGTGAACTTCGTATTTGACGTAGCAGGTGCCTTGGCTGCGCATGTCGGCAAGGACTTCGGCAAGGATGCGCTTGAATTCGGCTACCCAACGCATTTCACTTGCTCCATTGGGCTTGATTTCAAGGAAACGATTGTAGGAGATGTCGAAGGTGGTGCCGAATTGATGACATGAGTTTTCGGAGGCATTTTGATTGAACTTGCGCAAGCGACGGACATCTTCCTTGGTACGTAGTACGGAGGTTACCATGAGTTTGTGGGGGGCGTAGCCTTTGGTGGCTAATGAGTCGTTGAAGGCTCGGGCTATGGCATCGAGCAGTACTGCTGCACGTGGCACTAAGTAGGGGATGGATTGGTTGAGACGCTGCACATTATAGAAGGGGTTGTCGGCTATGTAGACGAGGTCCTTCATGTGTTGATGGGCTGCATCGCGATTCTCTATTTGTGGTACGCCTAAACGTTTGGCGGTTGTGAGTTGTATGTCGTTGAGGTCGGGGAAGGAGGTTTCGAACTTGGGGACGCTCTTTATGCGGTTTTTGATGGCACTGCCATCTGCCTTGACTAATAGGGGACGACGACGCTCGCGTAGGAGTAAACTGTCGACTAACTGTGATTGTAACTCGATGCTATCGGGGGTGTGCTGCACTACGGCTTGTGGGGATGGGGTACACGATTGGGGGATTATGCCTAAATCGGGGTTGATGCATTTGGCTATTGCTAATACAATTACAAGCAGACAAAACGCCGACAAAAAGTGAATGCGGCGGGGGGTATAGAAACGTTTCATTACGATTATCGATTTTTTTTACTGATTTTGCGCACACAAAGTTAGTGCATTTCGGTGGGATTACTTAAATTTGCACTACAAAAATAACAAACATCTTTTAAATGTCCACTTTTGCTGGACGAAAACTGCTTTGAATGATTGAGAAACATTTCATACTCGAGGAGGCTGATCCCGTGATTTTTTACGGGGCTAACAATGCGAACATTAAACTGTTGCGTGCATTGTGCCCTAAACTTCGCCTAATGGCTCGCGACAATGTGGTGCGTGTGATGGGAGATGAGGAGGAAATGGCTAACTTTGAGGAGGTGTTTCGGAAACTTGAAAAGCATTGTGCTAAATTCAATAATCTGACAGAGGAGGACATTGTGAACACGCTGAAAGGGCATGTGTCGCATGCTGAGGCTGCTACGGATGTGATTGTGTATAGCACTGGGGGTAAACCAATTACTCCGCGCTCTGAAAATCAACGCCGATTGGTGGAGGCTTATGATAAGTGTGACATGATTTTTGCTGTGGGACCTGCGGGGTCGGGTAAAACGTACACTGCGATTGCCTTGGCTGTGAAGGCTTTGAAGAGTAAGGCGGTGAAGAAAATTATTTTGAGTCGCCCTGCGGTGGAAGCTGGCGAGAAGTTGGGCTTTTTGCCTGGCGACATGAAGGATAAGATTGACCCGTACTTGCAGCCGTTGTATGATGCGTTGCAGGAGATGATTCCTGCGGCGAAATTGCAGGAGTATTTGGACACGAATGTGATTCAGATTGCTCCTTTGGCTTTTATGCGTGGACGTACGTTGAATGATGCGGTGGTGATTTTGGACGAGGCGCAGAATACTACTACAGCGCAGATTAAGATGTTTCTGACTCGTATGGGTTGGAATACGAAGATGATTGTGACGGGTGACCGCACGCAGATTGACCTTCCACCTTCGCAAAAGAGTGGCTTGGTGGAGGCGCAACGTATTTTGCAGGGGATTGAGGGTATTGCCTTTATTGAAATGAACAAGAAGGACATTATCCGTCATAAACTTGTGACTAAAATTGTTGAGGCTTATAACCGTGACGATGAACGCAAAAAGCAGTTGCGCGAAGAGGCGGCTGCGAATGCTAAAGTATAACGCGCATGAAGGCGGGTCGTCTTGCAGAGGGAAATGGTGGTTTTTCTTTGCAAGGGGGCTCGCTTGTGTCGTTTAAATAATAGTATTTAAAATCAAGAATGAGGGTTGTAAAAGACTCTTGCTCTATTAAAAACAATATAACAATGTCAGCATTAACAAAAACAGATTTCCATTTTCCTGGACAACAGAGTGTTTATCATGGTAAAGTGCGCGATGTGTATAACCTTGGCGACCGTTTGGCTATGGTGGCTACTGACCGTATTTCTGCCTTTGATGTAATTTTGCCGAAGGGCATTCCTTTTAAGGGTCAGGTGCTTAACCAGATTGCGGCTAAGTTCTTGGACGCTACAACAGATATTTGTCCGAACTGGAAGTTGGCTACGCCCGATCCTATGGTTACTGTGGGTGTGATGTGCGAGGGCTTCCCCGTGGAAATGATTGTTCGTGGCTATCTTTGTGGTAGTGCATGGCGTGCCTATAAGAGTGGGGTTCGCGAAATTTGTGGCGTGAAGTTGCCTGAGGGTATGAAGGAGAACCAGAAGTTCCCAACGCCTATTGTTACGCCTACTACGAAGGCTGAGATTGGTGAGCACGATGCGGATATCTCGAAGGAGGAGATTTTGGCGCGTGGTTTGGCTACGCTTGAGGAGTATGAGGTGCTTGAGAAGTATACGCTTGCACTCTTTGCTCGTGGTACTGAAATTGCTGCGCAACGTGGCTTGATTTTGGTGGACACAAAGTATGAATTTGGTAAGCACAATGGCGAGATTTATTTGATGGACGAAATTCATACGCCTGACTCTTCACGCTATTTCTATGCTGAGGGCTACGAGGATCGCTTTGCAAAGGGTGAACCGCAGAAGCAGCTCTCTAAGGAGTTTGTTCGTGAATGGTTGATGGATAATGGTTTCCAAGGTAAGGAGGGTCAACAGGTTCCCGAAATGACTGATGAAATCGTTGACAGTATCTCTGCTCGCTACATCGAACTTTATGAGCATATTACGGGTGAAAAGTTCGTGCCTGAGGAATCTGGTGACGTGCTTGCTCGTATTGAGAAGAATGTGACGGAATACTTGAATAAATAAGTATTAAGTGTTAAGTATTAAGTATTACAAACTATGGCGGAATGCTTCTGTGATGCTTATACATTTTACTTAATTTCTCATCTCATTCGGGGTGATATATGGTAGCCAGGCATGTGAATGAGGGTTTATCCCGAATTCACATGCCTGGCTTCTGTATGCAATAAAAGCAAACTACGCACGCTGCGTATGGATGTTTTTTTGGTCAAAAATGATCATTAATGAGCCATAAATGTTCATGAATGTTTTTGCGCTCCGCGCTTGGGAATGGTCATAAATGTTTGTGAATGAGACAAAAAAATCTTGTCATGAATGATTTTTTTAGGTCAAAAATGTCCATCAATGAGCCATAAATTATCCATAAATTAATGTGCGCTACGCGATGGGGAAAGAAAATGACCATGAATAACCCCTCACGGGGTTGGGCTGGCGCATGAAAACTTATATGAATATTTGCTTGGGGACAGCAAGTTTGTATTACTTTTTACTTATTACTTATTACTTGAAGAACATACTTATTACTTGAACAACTTACTTAATCCTTGTTTTGCACACTTCTCTTAATCCACATTTTTCGCATTTGGGGTTGCGAGCGGTGCAGGTGTAGCGACCATGGAGAAGAAGCCAATAATGGGAGGAGGCTACAAGATTTTCGGGGATGTGCTTTTTGAGTTCTACTTCGACACTGTAGGGCGTGGTGCAACGTTGGGGAACTAAACCTAAACGGTGACTAACGCGAAAAACATGGGTGTCAACTGCTAAGGCTGCTTTGCCAAAGGCTACGGCTTGTATGACATTGGCGGTTTTACGACCTACTCCGGGTAATTGGGTGAGCTCTTCGAGGGTGGAGGGGACTTCGCTATTGAACTTCTCGACTAACATCTTTGCTAAACCTACAAGGTGCTTGGCTTTGTTGTTGGGGTAACTCACTGAACGAATGTAGTCGTAAATGACATCGGGGGTGGTTACTGCCATGGCTTCGGGGACGGGGAAGTCGGCAAAGAGTCGGGGCGTTACTTGATTGATGCGCTTGTCTGTGCATTGGGCAGACAGAACTACTGCGACTAATAGCTCGAACGGATTGCTAAAATGTAGTTCGGTTTCGGTCGCATCCATGGTTTGCTCAAAATAATGTAGCACGTATTGGTAGAGTTCTTTTTTACGCATTTAGGTGAGTTGTTTGACGGCATAGATGCCTGCTGCTACTGCCATGAAACCTGTGATGAGGGATAGGGCTATGTAGGTGAGGGCTATGGTGTAGAGTCCTTGACGCAGCAGTTGTATGCTTTCGTTTGAAAATGTGGAGAAGGTGGTGAATCCTCCGCAAAAGCCTGTGACTAAGAGCATGTAGAGCCAATGGCTTTGGGTGCGTTGGAAGTAACCCATGAGGAGTCCGATGAGGAGGCAACCTATGGTGTTGGCTAAAAAGGTGGACCATGGGTAATGCTGGCTGGTGGCTTTGACAAGGTATGTGCCTATGCTGTAACGACACACGCTGCCTAAGCCACCGCCAATAAAGATGCAAAGCAATTTGAGCATGCTGCTTTTATTTTGTGAGTGCTGCCATGCGGCTGATGTATTTGCCTAAGATGTCGAACTCGATGTTTACTTTGCTACCTACCTTGAGGTTGTGGAAGTTGGTGTGTTCGAAGGTGAAGGGGATGATGCACACTTGGAAACTGTTGCGGGTGGGGTTGCATACGGTGAGGCTGACGCCATTCACGGTGACTGAGCCTTTGTTTACGGTGAAGTAGCCTCGCTCTATCATTTCGTTGCTTACTTCGTATTCGAAGGTGTAGATGTAGCTGCCTTCTGCATCTTCTATTTTTGTGCAGGTGGCTGTGGTGTCTACATGTCCTTGTACGATGTGTCCATCGAGTCGTCCGTTCATTTGCATGGAACGTTCTACGTTTACTTCGTCACCTGGTTGAAGGAGTCCTAAGTTTGAACGCTTTAGGGTTTCGTCCATTGCGGTTACTACATAGCTATTGCCTTCGCGTTTTACTACGGTGAGGCATACGCCATTGTGGGCTACGCTTTGGTCGATTTTGAGTTCGTTGCCAAATTCACAGGTTAAAGTGAAGTGCTTATTTTCTTTATCTTGTTCCACAGCTACTACTTTTGCCATGGCTTCTACTATTCCTGAAAACATGTTTTTTTATTCTTTTGGTAATAAATATTGACTTAGTGAATGGACTGATCTACTGCAAATATTGCTCGATTGGCACGATTTTGCCATCTACAATGAGTTGTCCGTTGCGAATTTCGTAGTCTTTCAGCTTTTGGTCTAATTCGGTTAAGTTGATGAGTACGCCTATTGCTTCACCGTTGTCGCGGGTGGTGAGTGCATAGCGTTGACCATACTCTAAGCTGCCATATATTTTGCCGTCGGTGCCATCTTCTGATGTGCGGCATAGGTGGAGTGTGTCTCCTTTGTCGGTGACCATGCTGAAGGTGCTCATGCCAAAGTCTTCGGTTGAGGTGCCATAGAGTGTTGAGTCTGCCACTTGTTCGGCTACCGTGGTATCTGCCACTGTGGTGGTGTTATCCGCAGGGGCTTTGTCGGACTTTTTCATGTGGCAACCTTGCAACGTGAATAGGGCTACAAGCATGATGGGGATAAAATGTAGGGCTTTCTGCATTTCGTTATTATGTTTTTAGTTGTATATCAAATGCGAAGTTACAAAAACTTTGTTGCTTGGCAAAATCAGCAGGATTGTGTTGCTGGATAATATTGTTATGTGGGAAGGAAATTTGTAATGGGGGAGGGGATTGTCGCATTCTTTCTGTAAAACATTTGTTTTTCGGGTAAAAGTGTGTATCTTTGTATAAAAGCTGCGGTGGGCATAATATTCAAGTTTTACTCGATGTTTTGCTTTCACCTTGCAATAAGTAAAATCATTTGCTATGACTCCTAACATTTATCCATTAGGTATACAGACATTCTCGGAAATACGTGAGAAGAATCAACTCTATATAGACAAGACGGAATATATATATCGTATGACGCATGGGAATATGAAGTACGTATTCCTCAGTCGTCCACGTCGTTTTGGTAAATCTTTGTTGGTTTCGACTTTGAAAAGCTATTTTGAGGGTAAGAAAGAGCTTTTCAAGGGTTTGGCTATAGAAAAATTGGAAATAGAATGGGAAGAATATCCTGTGTTGCACTTTAGTTTGGCGGGTGGTAAGCACATGGAAAAGGATGCTTTGGAGCGATATCTTGACCAACGTTTAATGGAGCAAGAAGAAAAGTTTGGGGTAAAAAATACTGCTGCAGACCCCAATGATCGTCTTGCGCATTTAATTCGCCATGCTTACCAAAAAACGGGTAAACAGGTGGTTGTGCTGATTGATGAATATGATGCTCCTTTGCTTGATGTGGTACACGAGGATGAGCATTTGGTAGAACTACGTCAGGTGATGCGTAATTTTTATAGTCCGCTGAAGGATGCTGACCCTTATTTGCGTTTTGTTTTTCTTACGGGTATTACAAAATTCTCGCAGGTGAGTATTTTTAGTGAGTTGAATAACATCAACAATATCAGTATGTTGCCTGAGTATGCAGGACTTTGTGGTATAACCAAGGATGAACTTGAAACACAGATGCAAGAGGATGTGGCATACTTAGGCAAGCGTTTGGGCAAGACTTATGAGGAGACGCTGGAGGATTTGCGTAGTAACTACGATGGGTATCATTTTGCTTGGCCCTCGCCTGATGTGTTTAATCCTTTTAGTTTGTTGGCTGCACTGACTAATGGGGAATTGGATGCTTATTGGTTTTCGACAGGTACACCAACCTACTTGTTGGAAATGTTAAGGAAATTTGATGTAAAGCCTAATCAGCTGTCTGCCATTCAAGCGCTGAAAAGTGATTTTGATGCACCTACTGAAAACATGCAAACTGTTATTCCTCTGCTTTATCAGAGTGGGTATTTAACCATTAAGGATTATAACAGTAGGGTAAAATTCTATACGTTGGATATTCCGAATAAGGAAATTAGTGAAGGACTTTTCCGAAACTTATTGCCGAATTATGTTAGTGGTGTGAAGTCGCAGCAAGGGGGAATTACTATTGCGAAGATGGCTGACAAGATTTTGCAAGATGATATGGAAGAGGCTATGCTGTTGTTGCAGGATTTTCTTAGTACGGTGCCTTATTGTAATGTAAAAAATTATGAGGGGCACTATCAACAAATGCTCTTTATTATCTTTACTCTGCTTACGCCCTATGTGGTGGACGTGGAAGTGCATACTCCTCATGGACGTATAGACATGGTGTTGATGACTAAAACGCACATTTACATTATGGAGCTAAAACTGAATCGGGATGCGAAGACGGCTATGCGACAAATTGATTTGAAGGATTATCGCAAACGTTTCTCTTTATCAAACTTGCCTGTTACAAAAGTGGGTGTAAACTTTGATAGCGAGAAAGGTAATATTGACGATTGGAAAATTGTGGATGAAAGATGAAATGTAGGGTCATATAAAATGTGTAATTGCCATGTAGGTAAGGGCTTGTTTAGTTCCCTTATCCGCATGGCAATTATTCATTATTCATTAAATCAGCGGCATTCCTAATTCTCGACATTCTTTGCGCATTTCGTCGGGCCAAATGCTGGCTTGAATTTCTCCAATGTGTGCTTTGTGAAGAAGTACCATGCAAAGGCGGCTTTGACCAATACCACCACCGATGGAAAGGGGAAGCTCGTTGTTGAGCAAACGTTGGTGGAAATAAAGTTGCTTGCGTTGCTCTTCTCCCTCGCAGGCGAGTTGACGCAATAAGGCTTCTTTGTCAACACGAATACCCATTGAAGAAAGCTCGAATGAACGTTCGAGTACGGGATACCATATTAAGATGTCGCCATTGAGACCTGCATGACCATCTTCGGCTATTGTTGACCAGTCATCATAGTCGGGAGCACGACCATCGTGCTTTTTACCATTGGAGAGTTTGCTACCTATGCCTATGATAAACACTGCACCATATTTGCGACAAATGGCATCTTCACGTTCTTTGGGCGTGAGGTCGGGGTACATTTGCAACAATTCTTCGCTATGTATGAAATGTATGGTTTCGGGTAAGAAGGGGGTGATGGAGTCGTAGGTTTCGCATACTAAGTATTCGGTTCGACGAATGGCTGCGTAAATGCGTTCTACTACATTTTTAAGAAATGCTAAGGTGCGGTCTTCAGCTTGGATGACTGCTTCCCAGTCCCATTGGTCAACGTAGAGAGAGTGAAGGTTATCGAGTTCTTCGTCGGCACGTATGGCATTCATGTCGGTATAAATGCCATGTCCTGTGGGAATTTTATAGTCTGCCAAAGTGAGGCGCTTCCATTTAGCTAATGAATGTACTACTTCGGCTTTGCGGTCGCCAAGGTCTTTGATGGGGAAGGTTACAGGACGTTCGATACCATTTAAGTCGTCGTTGATGCCTAAACCTTGCATAACAAACAAGGGGGCAGTGACACGACGAAGACGCAGTTCGGTTGCAAGGTTTTGCTGAAAGAAATCCTTTATGAGTTTAATGCCTTGCTCGGTTTTGTGCATGTCGAGAAGGGCTCGGTAGTTTTTGGGATGAATGAGTTGGCTCATTGTTTATGTGTATGAATGTGTTTTTAGTTGATTCTGTAACACGAGGCTGCTTGATTAGGGGCAGTGTGTTTCGAATTGTGATGCAAATGTATGAAATTATTTCTATTTGATAAAATATTAGTCTAATAAATTACGTTCTGTGATAAAAATAGCTGCTATTTATAGCAATTAGTAAACAAAAATGTGGCTTTCGTTGTTGGGATGTACAAAAAAAGCGTTGCAACCTTTGCAGATTGCAACGCTTGTATGGATGTCGTTAAAGCGTCGAGTTGACGTTTTATTGACTTTTCAAGGAATTTGTCAGTGATTACTCACCCTTTTCCATTTTAGCCTTCAATGCAGCGAGTGCATCGTTTTCACCGAGAGTGGTGGTAGCGGCTTGGTTCTGGATTGAGGGGATTTCGCTGTTGCTCTTGCTCTTGTTAGCACGGGGCTTACGAGGAGCAGGAGTCTCACCACGCTGTGCATCTTCGAAAGTGCGGCTGTGTGAGAGGATGATGCGCTTGCTATCCTTGTTGAACTCGATAACCTTGAAGGGGAGCTTCTCACCTTCCTTAGCGTGAGAACCATCTTCCTTAACGAGGTGCTTAGGAGTAGCGAAACCTTCAACACCGTATTCGAGCTGAACTACAGCACCCTTGTCCATGAGTTCTACGATAGTACCTTCGTGAACGCTACCTTCAGTGAAGGTTGTTTCGAATACGTCCCAAGGATTCTCTTCGAGCTGCTTGTGACCGAGTGAGAGACGACGGTTGTCCTTATCGATTTCGAGAACTACAACTTCAATCTCTGCGCCAATCTGAGTGAACTCAGAGGGGTGCTTTATCTTCTTAGTCCAAGAGAGGTCTGAGATGTGGATGAGACCATCTACACCTTCTTCGAGTTCTACAAATACACCGAAGTTAGTGAAGTTGCGAACCTTAGCTTGGTGACGTGAACCTACGGGGTACTTAACCTCGATGTCCTTCCAAGGATCGTCCTTAAGCTGCTTGATGCCGAGAGACATCTTGCGTTCCTGACGGTCGAGTGTAAGGATAACGGCTTCTACTTCGTCGCCTACCTTGAGGAAGTCCTGAGCTGAACGCAAGTGCTGGCTCCAGCTCATCTCGCTTACGTGGATGAGACCTTCTACACCAGGAGCGATTTCTACGAATGCACCGTAGTCAGCCATAACAACTACCTTACCCTTAACCTTGTCACCTACCTTGAGGTTTTCGTCAAGAGCATCCCAAGGATGGGGAGTGAGCTGCTTCAAGCCAAGAGCAATACGCTTCTTCTCTTCATCGAAGTCGAGGATAACAACGTTGAGCTTCTGATCGAGCTCTACGATTTCGTGAGGATCGTTTACGCGGCCCCAAGAGAGGTCGGTAATGTGAATCAAACCATCTACGCCACCGAGGTCGATGAATACACCGTAAGAAGTGATATTCTTAACAGTACCTTCGAGTACTTGACCCTTTTGAAGCTTAGAGATGATTTCTTGCTTCTGAGCTTCGAGTTCAGCCTCGATGAGTGCCTTGTGTGATACAACAACGTTCTTGTATTCCTGGTTGATCTTAACAACCTGGAATTCCATGGTCTTACCAACGAATACGTCGTAGTCGCGGATGGGTTTAACGTCGATCTGTGAACCGGGCAAGAATGCCTCGATACCGAAGATGTCAACGATCATACCACCCTTAGTGCGGCACTTGATGTAACCCTTGATAACTTCCTTGTTCTCGAGAGCGGCATTAACACGTTCCCAAGACTTGCTTGCACGAGCCTTCTTGTGTGAGAGCACGAGTTGGCCACGCTTGTCTTCCTGATTTTCAACGTATACCTCTACAGTGTCGCCTACCTTCAGGTCTGGATTGTAACGGAATTCGTTTACGGGGATGATACCGTCGCTCTTGTAGCCGATGTTTACAACTACTTCGCGCTTACCAATTGAGATAACTGTACCTTCTACAACTTCGTTTTCGTTTACACGACCGAGGGTTGCGTCGTAAGCTTTCTCAGTTTCTTCGTGGCTCTGAGCCGATTCTACAGTACCGTTCTCGAATGCGTTCCAGTCAAAGTCCGCAAGCGGTGCAATGTTTTTTAAATTCTCCATTTAATTTGTTAGTAATAAAGTGAATAAATTAAAGGTCTTGGACGCAACAGTTGTGAGTGGACGTAGGAACGGGGTGGGCTCTCGGCCCTCAGTGGAGAAGTTGTTCGGACGTCTCTCTTTCAATGTGTTTCCAAAACTTGGTTGCAAAGTTACAAGTTTTTTTGTAAACTATGTTGTTTTTACTTGATTTTCTTGCACTTTCTGTTGATAATGTGTTTTAGGGTGGTTTGAATTACCCTAAAGAAGCTCTACTCTTTTTATTTTTCAATTGTAAACTTTTCAGGGTGTTTACCTTGAAATTGGCTGTAGTATTGCATGATGGTTTGCATATCGGCTTCGACATCGCCTGAAGGGACGATGGTTTTGGTGCAGACTATGCGCTTGTTGGGGAAGTCGATGGCGTAGAGCAAGATGGGAAGGTTGGCTTTGAGAGCAATGAAATAGAAACCGCGTTTCCATTTGGGTGCTAACGAACGGGTGCCTTCGGGGGTTACGGCTAATGAGAAGTGGGTGGCTTGACGTGCCTTTTCTGCCATTTGGTCGGTAAGACTGGTGTGGCGGCTACGTTCTACGGGGATGCCTCCTAAACGACGAAAGATCGAACCGAAGGGCCAAAAGAACCATTCCTTCTTCATGAGGAAGTTTGAGGTAAGACCTATTGAGGTGTAGTAGAGTTCGCCAATTAAAAAGTCCCAGTTGCTGGTGTGGGGAGCCACACAGATGATGCATTTTTGAGGGGTAGGTTGGGTTACTTCGGTGCGCCAACCCATCCATTTATATAATATGGTATGGCAAATACGTTGCAACATATAGTGAATAGTGTTACGAAGGTATTCAAAATAATGAACACCTACTAAGAAAAAGGAGTTTTGAAGTTTTCAAGTGCTACAAGTTTCTTTGTATAACTTGAAAACCTCAAAACTCCCAATGAACATTATGCGTTTACGATGCGTTCGCTCAAGTTGTTTACCTTTTCAGTAAACTCTTGTTTGAACTTGCGATAGTAGGCGCGTTCTGAACCCTTTTCTGTGTGGCTGATGCGAGCCACATATTCGCTGTGGAGGGCAATGATTTCTTTCATGAGTTCTTCGAGTGTCTCGCGGTTAGCTTGTTGGCACATACTAAGTGCTACACAGTCGGCAAAGAGGTCGCCCGAAATCATTTTGACGCTCTTCTTGAGTTGTTTGCGGTTTGCCATAACTTTTTTGTAATTTATAGGTTAAGGGAGGCTCTTGTCAAAGAACCTTTTTTATTGCTGAATAATTTCCATGCCTTTGAGAATGGCTTGCTCATTCATGGGCAAGAGGTTGTGGTGACGCTCGGGCAAGGTTTTGCGCAAGGCTTTCATCACACTCTCAATAGACACGATGGGGTGGACTTTTAGAAAACCGCCAAGGACGAACATGTTGAAGCATTTCATCATGGACATTTCGGCTGCAGTTTCCATGGCTGGGATGTGCCAAGCGTTGAGGTCGGTGCGCGATGGCTTTTCGAGAATGCCAAAGTCATCGTAGATAATGGTGCCTCCTGCCTTTACCTTGGGTTGGAACTTTGTGAGTGAGGGTTGGTTGAGCAAGATGGCTGTGTCGTAGCTGCTAAGGATGGGCGATGAGATGGGTTCGTCGCTCACAATAACGGTTACGTTGGCAGTTCCACCGCGTTGCTCAGGACCATAAGCAGGCATCCATGTTACTTCTTTGCCTTCCATTAGTGCTGCATAGGCCAAAATCTTACCCATTGAAAGCACACCTTGTCCGCCAAATCCTGATATGATAATTTCTTGTTTCATGTGTGAGTCTTTCTTTATTTTGTAATCAAAATCAAAGAATGGTTTTTTGACTACTTACTCATCCTTCAGGTCGCCAATGTGGTAGAAGTCGAACATGTGTTCTTCCATCCACTCGTTGGCTTTGATGGGTGAGAGTTTCCAACCTGACGAACAGGTAGATACGATTTCAACGAGGTTTGAGCCTTTGCCTTGCATGGAGTTTTCAAAAGCGTGGCGAATGGCTTTCTTGGCTTTGCGAATGGCTGCTACGCTATGTACGCTTTGGCGAGTGACGTAGGCTGTTCCTTCAAGACGTGAAGCCAAGTCGGTGATGTTTAGGGGATAGCCATGAATTTTGGGGTCGCGACCATAGGGGCAGGTTGCTGTCTTCATACCAACTAATGTGGTAGGAGCCATTTGACCACCCGTCATGCCGTAGATGGCATTGTTAATGAAAATGAGGGTGATGTTTTCGCCACGGTTGAGGGCGTGTAATGTCTCGGCGGTGCCAATGCAGGCCAAGTCACCATCGCCTTGATAGGTGAAGACCAAACGATCGGGCCATAAGCGCTTGCAAGCTGTGGCCAATGCTGGTGCACGACCGTGAGCGGCTTCTTGCCAGTCGATGTCAATGTAACGATATGCAAAAACAGCGCAACCTACGGGACTGATGCCGATGGTTTTCTCTTCCATGCCCATCTCGGCTATCACTTCGGCGATGAGTTTGTGAACTACACCGTGTGAGCAACCGGGACAATAGTGCATGTCGTTGCTGTTTAGGAGTTCTGGTTTTTGATATACCAGATTCTCAGGTTTTATGATATCTTCTCTTGTCATGGAATTTCTTTCTCTGACTTATAAGGTGTTTCTAAGAATTTTTAGAATGACAAATTTAAAAAGCACCTTGTAATATGTTCTTTACTTCCTCATGCCTGGCATGCGCAACATCACTTCGACCATTTTAATGAGCACGGCAAAAAGTCCGATGGCATACCACACCATTAAATGGTTCTTTGCTACAAGTATGCCTATCATTGCCACGAGGGCTATGAGGATGAAGAGACCATTGAGAATGTTGCGTATAAAAAGATTTTTAGTCATGCGCTTTCTTTGGTGTGCTTCTTCAGGATGTTGCAACCTTCTGAGTATGTCGTTTTCGGGACGTTGGCTTGAGTAAACCATAGTGTGGTGTAAATGAATGGTGTATGTGTGTGGATGTTGGGGGAGGTGAGAAGGCTTCGTTGAGGGGATGAAGTGAAGGGGTTGTTTTGTTTGTAACCCTAACTCTTTATTCTTGACGCAGCTTTTGCAGTGCTTCAACAATTTCGTCGGGGTCGGGAACAATACCGCCCAAACGTCCGTAGTGTTCAACGGGTATGCGACCTTCTACGGCATTTTTTACATCGAAAATCATTTGTCCTGCATTGATTTCGACTACCAAAATGCCTTTGACCTTTTTGCTGAGTTCGCTAATTTGCTTTTCGGGGAAGGGCCAAAGTGTGATGGGACGGAAGAGTCCCACTTTGAGTCCGCGCTTACGAGCTGACTCCATAGCTTTTTGCGAGATGCGTGCTGCTGAGCCAAAAGCTACGATAGCGTATTCTGCATCTTCTATGCCGATGGTTTCGTAGCGCACTTCTTTGTCCTTAATCTCTTGATACTTTTGCTGTAGATGTTGATTCTTTAATTCCATCTTGGCAGGTTCAAGTTCGAGCGAGGTAATTACTTGCGGACCACGTGCTTTGAGACCATGACCATTGCTTGCCCAGGGGCATTCTTTGGCTATTTCCTCTTCGGTGCGACGAGGCTTGAAGGGAGGTAGCACCACTTTCTCCATCATCTGACCAATCACACCATCTGAGAGTATCATGGCTGGATTGCGATAGCGGAAGGATAGGGTAAAGGCAAGGTCAACAAAGTCTGCCATCTCTTGCACGGAAGCAGGAGCTAAGACTATGACATTGTAGTCGCCATTACCACCACCGCGTGTGGCTTGGTTATAGTCGCTTTGTGAGGGCTGGATAGTTCCTAAACCAGGACCACCACGTTGCACATTAACAATGAGACCTGGTACTTCAGCACCTGCCATGTAGCTGATGCCTTCTTGCATCAAAGCTACACCTGGTGACGAGGATGAGGTCATAACTCTTTTGCCTGTGCCACCACCACCATAAAGCATGTTGATGGAAGCCACTTCGCTTTCGGCTTGCAGAACAACCATTCCTGTTGTTTCCCATGGCTTGAGCTCGGCTAATGTTTCGAGAACTTCGCTTTGGGGGGTGATGGGGTAGCCGAAATAGCCGTCGCATCCACAGCGTATGGCTGCTCTTGCAATGGCTTCGTTTCCTTTGAGAAGGAGTACTTCGTTTTCTTCTTTCATAGAAGTGTTATTGAAAGTGCAGAGTGGGGAGCTACACCTATATATATATTATAGCATTTATAATAATGCTTTTTCCTTATATATATAGGTGTGCAGCGCACGTTTGGAGTGAGGTGCTACACGTTTGCATCCGATGCTCTGCTTTTCTTATTACTCATTAAATAGCCTAATCGGTTCTCTTTATTTATTTTGCAACATGGGTAGTTGCAATGAAAGAGGGGGAGAGGCTTAATCTTCTTTAGCTCGGTATACGCTGATGCAGCCATCGGGACATACAATAGCGCAAGATGCACAACCGATACAAGTTTCGGCCACTTCTTGGCAGAAAGCATATCCCTTGTGGTTGACTTCTTTTTTGGATAATGCGAGCGTTTGGGTGGGACATGCTACAATGCAGAGTCCGCAGCCCTTGCATCGTTCGGTGTCGATGACCAGTGCTCCTTTCATTTTTCCCATATCTTTTAGTTTATAACTCGTACAGTCCTTAATGAAGTCGTCTAAACTTTTCTGACGAAGATTAGATTTAAACTTTTATTTCTTCTAAATTCAATCTTTACCTTTCTTTTTGACCGCTTTTTGACATTTCATCGGTCGTGTAGCTCGCTACACTCCCTCTTCAATGCCCAAA
>UQPD01000028.1 GCA_900542795.1 uncultured Prevotella sp.
AAGTTGAAACACTTGTATCCTTTACAAAACTTTTAGACTTTACAGACTACTAGGCTGGACGACGATATATATCAATATACTTTGCCTTTTAATATATATTACTTTGCCGTCCAGCCTAGGCTGGACGAATGGAGTAAATAATATAATAAAGCGCCAGCCTTACCCATTATGGGTGAGGCTGGCGCTTGAAACATTGATAAATTCTAACCTTTTTCCTGTTGAGCACAGATGAATCAATGGGTTTTGAAAAACTTACGACGCTTATGCGTTTTTGTTTTTAAACTCAAGTTTCTCTCCGTTTGCGTCAACGTAGATAGGTTCAGTCTTGTTGACAGAGCCTGCAAGCAGGGCACGACTCAAGTCGTTGAGCAACATGCGTTGCAAGGCACGTTTTACAGGACGAGCACCAAATTCGGGGTCGAAGCCTGCTTGAGCCACAAGCTTAATGGCAGCATCGCTCACATTCAGTTTTACATCCTGGTCGGCAAGTAAATGTGCAATGCCATTTACCTGTAAACGTACAATCTGCTCAATTTGAGGTTGTGTCAAGGGTTGGAACATGATGATGTCATCAATACGATTTAAAAACTCAGGACGGATAGTCTTTTTCAACATATCTAATACCTGTGTCTTTGTTTCGTCGATGATACGCTCACGTTCGACCGCATTTTTGTTGGCAATAGCTTCGAACTTTTGCTGAATCATTTGCGAACCCATGTTCGAGGTCATGATGATAATGGTGTTTTTAAAGTTTACCACACGACCCTTGTTGTCAGTAAGTCTGCCATCGTCGAGCACTTGCAGCAAGATGTTAAATACATCGGGGTGAGCCTTTTCAATTTCATCGAAAAGCACAACGCTGTAAGGTTTGCGACGCACTGCTTCGGTGAGTTGACCACCCTCTTCGTAACCAACGTATCCCGGAGGTGCACCTACGAGACGTGACACGCTGAACTTTTCTTGGTATTCGCTCATGTCGATACGTGTCATCATGTTCTCGTCGTTAAAGAGGTAGTCTGCCAAAGCCTTAGCCAATTCGGTTTTACCAACACCCGTAGTACCGAGGAAGATAAATGAACCGATGGGGCGCTTAGGATCTTGCAAACCTGCACGCGAACGACGCACTGCATCAGCCACAGCTTCGATTGCTTCGTCTTGACCTACAACACGCTTGTGTAACTCGTCTTCAAGATGCAACAACTTTTCGCGCTCGCTTTGCAACATACGTGTTACGGGTATGCCTGTCCAACGAGCCACTACGTCGGCAATATCGTCGGCCGTTACCTCCTCCTTCACCATGGCTTCAGCGCCTTGGCGATTTTTGAGTTGAGATTGCTGTTGGGTAATGTCGGCTTCAAGCTCCTTAAGTTTGCCATAGCGAATTTCGGCTACACGTCCGTAGTCGCCTTCGCGTTCGGCACGTTCGGCTTCAAACTTTAATTGCTCCATTTGCTGCTTGTCTTGCTGAATGCGTGAGAGCACCTCTTTTTCGCCCTCCCATTTAGCACGCAAGTCTTTTTCGCGTTCGCTCAGTTCGGCAATCTCCTTGTTGAGTTGTTCGAGTTTTGCGGTGTCGTTTTCGCGCTTAATAGCTTCGCGTTCAATTTCGAGCTGACGCAAACGACGTGTTATCTCGTCTAACTCCTCGGGCTGAGAGTCGCGTTCCATACGCAATTTTGCAGCAGCCTCGTCCATTAAGTCGATAGCCTTGTCGGGCAAGAAACGATCGGAGATGTAGCGGTGTGACAATTGTACGGCTGCAATGATGGCATCGTCTTGAATACGTACCTTGTGGTGATTTTCGTAACGTTCCTTCAAACCACGCAAAATGCTAATGGCATCCTCGGGTGAAGGTTCGTCAACCATTACGGTTTGGAAACGACGTTCGAGTGCTTTATCTTTTTCAAAATACTTTTGGTATTCCTCGAGCGTTGTGGCACCAATGCTACGTAACTCGCCACGTGCTAAGGCAGGCTTTAGAATGTTGGCAGCGTCCATAGCACCTTCGCCCTTACCTGCACCTACCAAGGTGTGTATTTCGTCGATAAACAAGATGATGTCGCCTTGTGCTTGCGTTACTTCGTTAATAACGCTCTTCAATCGTTCCTCAAACTCGCCTTTATATTTAGCACCAGCAACCAATGCGCCCATATCGAGCGAGTAGAGACGTTTGTTTTTAAGATTTTCGGGCACATCGCCACGTACAATACGTTCTGCCAAGCCCTCAACAATGGCTGTTTTACCAGTACCAGGTTCACCTATTAAAATAGGGTTGTTCTTTGTACGGCGTGAAAGAATTTGCAGCACACGTCTTATTTCTTCGTCACGACCAATTACAGGGTCGAGTTTACCCTCGCGCGCCTCGTCTACTAAGTTGCGTGCATACTTAGAGAGTGCTTGATAGGTGTCTTCGCTGCTTTGTGAAGTGGCTTTTTGTCCACCGCGCAGTTCGGCAATAGCCTTAATGAGTGCATCGGTGCTAACACCAGCATCTTTAAGCATTTGCGCAGCTGTGCTGCTCACTTCGAGCAGGGCTTGTAACAAAGGTTCGAGTCCGACGTAAGTGTCGCCCCCTTTGCGTGCAAGGTCTTGTGCGCGGAGTAACACTTTGTTAGCAGTATCGTCTAAATAAGGACTACTGCTGTTGCCACTCACACGAGGCTGATGTTGCAATTCTTGATTGACGGCAGCTTGCAGAGCTTGTTCGTTAACGCCCAATTTGCCAAACACAAATTTGGTAACGTTTTCGCCCACAGCCAGCACGCCAGCGAGCAAATGGACGGGCGTAATTGCCTGCTGTCCGTTTTGCTGAGCACGGTCCACAGCCTGTTGAACGGCTTGTTGTGCTTTGATTGTGAAGTTGTCGAAATTCATATCTTTATTTTTTTGTTTGTTATCAGAATGTTGTTTATGCCCCCTCTACTGCAAAGTTGTTGCCAAAGCACTTTATGTTGTTGGATAAAATTTTAAAGTCTCAAAAAACTGACATTTTGTACACTATTTCTGTCTAAGTTAGCATGTCTTTCTGACAAGGTAGACATGTATTTGGGGGTGTTGTGAAGTGGGAGATGGGGCGGTTACGAGCCTAAAACTTTGTGGATATTGGGGAAATGAAAAAATGACGCATGATGCTTGATGGGTTGGGGGAGAGTGTGGGGGTTCGTTGCCGCCTAATGCGATGTGATGGTTCGTAATATTTCTTCTTGTTTTTCTGATTGAATTGCTTGTGTTGGTTGAGATTTTTACAAATTTACATGTAAAATGCAATTTTCTCTTTGCAAATCTTTGAATATTGGGAATTTATTTGCAAATTTGGTGCGATAATTAGTAATAAATATAAAAAACACAATGAAAGTGCCATGGAAGATAGGCAAAGAACAATGAAGGATAGGAATGATAGTGACATCTTATTCTCGCGTACGGTGAAGGCTGGTAAGCGTGTGTATTATATTGACGTGAAGCGCGACCGCAAAGGAGACTATTACCTTTCGCTTACCGAAAGTAAAAGACTGAAGGAAATGGACGATATGCAGAAGCCTACGTTCGAAAAACATAAAATCTTTCTTTATCGTGAAGATTTTAATAAGTTTCAGCGTGCGTTGGGCGAGGCTGCTGACTTTGCGCAGCAAGAAGCACATAATGCTGGTGCTGTGGAGTGGGCTGGTGACTATGCTCCCGTTGAAGGCATGTCGAACTATGAAGAAGAGGAGGATGATGAACAACAATTGGGCTTAGAATTAGAATTCTGAGTTGTCAAGCGTTTTTTTTATCGGATGCAAGATGTGTGCAGACCGAACGTGAATTGAGTAATCATTAGTGGCGTTCGGTCTGCATTGTTTTTTTGAAAAAACGCTGAAACAGTGAAGATTAGGGTGAATAAAACTTTGTGGTGTAAAATAAAAGATGTATTTTTGCAGCCGATTTGTCCTGCACAGGCTGAAAAGCCTATCGTGTGATGGCGAATTAAGCGAGATTAAGTCCTGGCTTGTAAAAATAACCTTGCGCAGGTTGGGGCTGAAACTTAATTTAGAGTAACACAAATTTTTAATTAACAAACAACAATGAAGCAAATTGCAATCAATGGTACTGTACGTGCCGAGCTTGGTAAGAAGGCTACAAAGGAAATTCGTAAGTCTGGTAATGTTCCTTGCGTAATCTATGGTGAGAAGAAGGACGAAAATGGCAATCCCCTTGCTATTCACTTCTCTGTAAGCGAAAAGGAAATCAACAAGCTTATCTACACTCCTCACATCTACCTCGTTGACATCAACATCGACGGCGTTGACTACAAGGCTGTGTTGAAGGAAGTTCAGTTCCACCCTGTAAAGGACAATGTGTTGCACGTAGACTTCTATGAAGTACACGCTGAGAAGCCTATCGTTATGGGTGTTCCTGTTCAGGCTCAAGGTTTGGCAGCTGGTGTACGTGCCGGTGGTCGCTTGATGATGATGGTTCGTAAGCTCAATGTACGCGCTATGTACGATCAGATTCCTGAAAAGCTCTTCGTAGACGTTACTGCATTGCAGCTCGGTAAGACAATTAAGGCTGGTGACCTCCATTTCGAGGGTCTCGAAATGGTTACTCCCAAGGAGGTTATCGTATGTGCTGTTAAGATGACTCGTGCCGCTATGGGTGCAGCCGCTGCTGCAGCCGCTGCTGCTAAATAATCTTTGCAGACTCATGGTTAAGGGTTGAGCGTGAAGCAAAGCTCATAATGCTCCTTCGGGGGTGTGGGTTTTGGCGCTTAACCCTTAATTTGTTTATTGAGATGTAAGGGGGGCTTCTTAAGGTACTACTCCTTATATATTATAGGTATAAAAACACGACAAGAACTATGTGGACTAAGATGTGGCGTGTACTGAGGGCTTTGGGCTTTCGAGGTGCTGCGCAGCATAGTGGCTCGTTATTAACTCCTAACACAGTGAATTATTTGATAGTAGGTTTGGGTAATATTGGTGATGAATATGCCCGCACCCGTCACAACATAGGTTTTAGAGTATTGGACGCCCTTGCAGGAGCGTCCAATCTTGCGTTTGACGATAAACGCTATGGCTTTGTTACAACTTTAAAGGTGAAAAACCAAACACTTATCTTGTTGAAACCTTCCACTTATATGAACCTTTCGGGCAATGCTGTGCGTTACTGGATGAATGAAATGAAAATTCCTGTAGAGCGCGTGTTGGTGGTGGTGGATGATCTTTCGTTGCCTTTTGGACAACTGCGTTTGAAACCGGGCGGAAGCGATGGTGGACACAATGGGTTGAAGCATATAGCTTCTGTGCTTGGTACACAAAAGTATGCTCGTTTGCGCTTTGGTATTGGTAACGACTTTCCGCGTGGCGGACAGGTGGATTATGTGCTTGGCGAGTTTGGAGAGGAAGACTTGAAGACGATGGACGAGCGCTTGAAATTGGCTGGCGAGGCGGTGAAGACTTTCTGTTTGGCTGGCATCAATGTGGCGATGAATCAGTTTAATAATAAGTAAACTCTTACGTATTTATATGGCAACTACTGCAAACGAAGCGCGATTGGATAAGTGGCTTTGGGCTGCTCGCATATATAAAACGCGTACGCTGGCTGCTGATGCTTGTAAAAACGGACGTGTGACCATTAACGGTGCGCAAGCTAAGCCTTCGCGTGTGGTGAAGGTTGGTGATGAAGTGGGGGTGAAAAAATCTCCCATTACTTATACGTTCCGTGTGAAGCAGGCTATTGAAAAGCGTGTTGGGGCAAAGCTCTTGCCTGATGTGCTCGAAAATATTACTTCAGCGCAGCAATATGAGTTGCTCGAAATGAGTAGGATAAGTGGTTTTGTGGGGCGTGCTCGCGGTACGGGGCGTCCTACAAAGAAGGAACGTCGTGCTCTCGACGAATTTGCTGAAGAAACTCCTTTGTTTATTGACGATGACTTCGACTTTGACGAGGAATAATTTCTGTTCACAAAAAAAAGTTGTTGCTTTAATAATGTTTTTTTTAAAAAAAACTTCAGCAACTTTTGACGGGTACTCCTTAATGATAGCAAGCTATTATCAAATTCTGCGCAAGTTATTTTTTTATCAGAATTATTAGAACCACCCTTAATAAACCCACACCGTTTTTTCGCAAGCACCCCTTCATCACTTCGCTTTCTTGCAATATTGCACCCAAAACACACCTATATATATATATAATACCGCAATGTTTGAAGAAGAAGAAAGTTGTTGAAAATATAAGTGTACATTTGCAGTACTTTTGAAAAAGCCCAAAAACAGACCTAACAAACTACACATTATATATAAAACGCCCTATCCTCCCTAAGGGAACAAAAAAGTGTAATAAAAAAGTATGTTGACTTACTTTGCCATTTATGTTAACTTACTTGGGCATTTAAGTTAACATACTTGGACATGTTAGTTAACTTACTCAGAAAGGCATATTATATATAGGTCTGAAATGGCATAAAACAAAATTCTTGCCTATTCGTTGTTTTAGAATCTCAAACAAACATCTGAAATATGACACAAAAGAAACATCGGTATGACGGACTTTCGGCACAACAAGTAACAGAAAGCCGCCAACAACATGGCACTAATGTGCTAACACCTCCTGCTAAAGACCCACTGTGGAAACAGTTCTTGGAGAAATTTACAGATCCACTCATCATCATTCTGCTTATTGCAGGTATGCTGAGCATCGGCATTTCGCTCTACGAACGTTTTGGCTTGGGCGAAGGAGCCGAAGTATTCTTTGAACCTGTGGGAATCTTCGTGGCAATTCTGCTCGCTACCGGACTTGCCTTCTACTTTGAATTGCAAGCAGACAAAGAATTTGCCATTCTGAATCAAGTTAACGATGACGAAGCTGTTGAGGTCATTCGCGATGGCAATGCCACCCAAATACCCCGCCGCGATGTGGTGGTAGGCGATATTGTTGTACTTTCTACAGGTCAAGAGGTGCCTGCTGATGCCGAATTGCTTGAGTCAACCCAACTCAGTGTAGACGAAAGCACACTCACAGGCGAACCCCTTTGTCAGAAAACAACCGACCCCGAACGCTTTGACAAGAATGCCACCTATGCCTCGAACTTAGTACTTAAAGGTACTAAGGTAATGGAAGGACACGGCATTTGCCGCGTAACAGCCGTGGGCGACCACACCGAACAAGGCAAGGTATTTGAAGCCGCACAAATTGACGCTTCGGTAAAAACACCACTCAACGAACAGTTAGACGGCTTAGGCAAACTCATCACCCGAGTTAGTTATGCCATAGCAGCACTGATTGTAGTGGGTCGACTCATTATGTGCTTTGTAAATGGACTTGAAATAGATGACACACTCATTACAAGCAGCGAGTTCTTTACCACAGGCACAAATATCTCAGCATTTGTAGCATACGTGTTGCAGACACTCATGATTGCCGTCACCCTTATTGTGGTTTCTGTCCCCGAAGGCTTACCAATGGCAGTTACACTGAGTTTGGCTTACAGCATGCGCCGCATGCTTCGCACCAACAACTTAGTACGCAAAATGCACGCTTGCGAAACCATGGGTGCCACTACTGTTATCTGTACCGATAAAACGGGTACACTCACACAAAACCAAATGCGTGTGGACGAGGTGTTCTGTAAGGGACTTGACGAGCCCCAAAAAGAAGCTCAGCAAGAAGACACTGCAGCAAACACCCGCAAACTCTTTACCGAAGGTATTGCCGTAAACTCTACTGCAGCCCTCGACTTGGCAGATGCTGCACACCCCACGGTGTTAGGCAATCCTACTGAAGGAGCCCTCTTGTTGTGGCTTCATGGTCAAGGCGAAGACTACTTGAGTTTGCGCGAAGGAGCCCATACACTCGAAGAGCTTCCCTTTAGCACAGAACGCAAATACATGGCCACGGTAGTTACATCGGGACAGTTTAACGGACGCCGTATCATTTACGTAAAGGGTGCTCCCGAAATTGTACTGAACCTCTGCCAAGACATTGAAGGAGGCGTAACGAAGGAAGCTATTTTCAAAAAGCTCGAAGAATGGCAAGGTCGCGCCATGCGTACCCTTGGCTTTGCTTATCAAATTTTGGATGAGCATGCCACTACCCCCGTTATTGCCGATGGCAAGGTCTGCGCCCAAGGTCTCCACTTTATGGGTGCCGTAGCCATTGCCGACCCGGTACGTGCAGATGTTCCTGCAGCGGTTAAGGAATGTATTAACGCTGGCATAAGCATTAAGATTGTTACAGGCGACACCCCAGGCACGGCACGCGAAATTGGTCGTCAAATTGGTTTAATCTCAGACACCGATACCGACGATTGCATCATTACAGGTCCTGAGTTTGCAGCACTCAGCGACTCAGAACTCGAAGCACGCATCTTAGGACTAAAGATTATCTCGCGTGCGCGTCCCATGGACAAGAAGCGTTTGGTTGAAACCCTGCAACGTCTCGGACAAGTTGTGGCAGTTACGGGGGATGGAACAAACGATGCGCCCGCCCTTAAGGCAGCCCACGTAGGTCTTTCTATGGGCGATGGCACTAGTGTGGCTAAGGAAGCCAGCGACATTACCATTGTCGATAACTCGTTTGCCTCTATAGGCAAGGCTGTGATGTGGGGTCGTTCGCTCTATCAAAACATCCAGCGCTTCTTACTCTTCCAGCTTACGGTGAACGTCACAGCTTGTTTGTTGGTACTTGTAGGTGCTTTTATGGGTACAGAGTCTCCGCTTACGGTTACCCAGATGTTGTGGATCAACCTTATTATGGATACCTTTGCAGCCATGGCACTTGCCTCGTTACCTCCCTCTGAGCGTGTAATGCAAGATCGTCCTCGCAACCGTCGCGACTTCATCCTTAATTCCGAGATGTTGCGCGAAATTGTGGGTGTAGGTGTTTTCTTCTTCCTGCTCTTGATAGGTATGCTCTACATCTTCCAGCATGCAGACATTCACTCGCTTACAGACTTTGTAGGTTTACAACTCTCGGCTAAGGGTGATGTAACACCTTATGAACTTACCTTGTTGTTTACTACTTTTGTGATGACGCACTTCTTCTATTTGTTTAATGCCCGTGCATTTAAAACAGAGCGCAGTGCTTTACACTTCAAGGGTTGTCAAGGTTTGCTCAGCACCTGCCTCATTATTCTGATAGGTCAGATAGCTATGGTTGAGATTCCTGGCATTCAGGAATTCTTTAACGTAACAGGTCTGAGTTTCACCGATTGGATGATTATTATCCTTGGCTCTTCGTTGGTACTTTGGGTACGCGAGGGTTGGCACCTTTTGTTTGGAAGAAAATAAGCAAATAGTCTGTGCAAATATAATGCAAGAAGAGATAAATGTTCAATCTAATCTGCATCATAAAAGTATAGACAACGTCATTATATTGTTTGCTTCTATCGTCCAGCAATAGGCTGGACGGCAAAGTAATATATATTAAAACGCAAAGTATATTGATATAAATGGTCGTCCAGCCTAGGCTAGACGACAAAGTAATATATATTAAAAAGCAAAGTATCTTAACATAAATGGTCGTCCAGCCTAGGCTGGACGATAGAGTAATACTACATTCTGACTTCACACGCTTCAAAAACCTTATACACGAAACACGCTATCATGGCAATAGATATTGTTTCGTGTATAAGGTTTTGAATATTTGCCCCAATGCACTTCGCATGCCGTAGGTGTGCGCAATAGGGCATAGACGAACAGCAGTTTTCATTGACGTTATATTATAGAGGTTGTAAAATGCCCCAGATAAATTAAATATCCAATCATGCGTGTCCTATGAAAACGGCTGTACGCCTAGGCCCAATTGCACACCTACAGCGTGCGAAGTTCATCGGGGATACATCCAATAACCAGGCATGAGAGTGAGGGGAGACAAGCTCCCCTCACTCTCATGCCTGGCTACCTTATATCACCCCTAACGGGGTGAGGCTGGCGCGTGAAATATTAATTAATATTCCCTCAAATAATCAGACATAGTTTTTTACTGGTGACCCATAAATTTTCCATAAATTTCTCGCGCTAGCCCAAACCCCGAAAGGGGTTATTTATGGAAATTCAAAAAATAAAAATTTATGGGAATTTGTGGCTCATTGATGGACATTTTTGACTACCCCAAGCGCGAAGCGCAAATAAAATAAATTTTAGACTTTACAGACTACTATATATTATAGGAGTACCCTTTGGGATGAAAATCACAAAATTTCTTCGCCTTTAAGTGTTGCGCTCGACGACTCGGTGATGCGTACACGCACGTATTCGCCAGGACGATGTGTACCACGGTCAAATACTACCACCTTGTTTTGTTCGGTACGACCAAAGAGCTGATCCTTTGAACGCTTGCTGACACCTTCCACCAAAATTTCATATTCCTGACCGATGCAACGCTGATTGCTCTCGGCACTTAATTCATTTTGCAAAGCAATCAACTCGTTCAATCTACGAATCTTGATTTCCTCAGGCACATCGTCGGGCAAATGACGCGAAGCATAAGTGCCAGGACGCTCGCTATACTTAAACATAAACGATGAGTCGTAGCCACACTCACGCATCAATGAAAGCGAAAGTTGATGATCCTCTTCGGTCTCTGAGCAATAACCTGCAAAAATATCGGTAGAGAGTCCACAATCGGGAATAATGCGACGTATTGCAGCCACGCGGTCCATGTACCACTCGCGTGTGTACTTGCGGTTCATCAATTTGAGTATGCGGTCTGAACCACTCTGCACAGGCAAATGGATGTGACGACACACGTTAGGCTCTTCGGCAATAACATGCAATGTTTCATCGCTCATATCCTTAGGATGGCTGGTGCTGAAACGTATGCGCAAGCCTGGTACGGTACGAGCTACAGTGCGCAACAACTCAGGAAAACGAATTTCGCTACCATCCTCCTTAGTCCAACAATAGGAGTTTACGTTCTGTCCTAACAAGGTTATTTCCTTATAGTTGCGTGCTTCAAGGTCGCGTGCTTCAGTAAGAATGCTCTCAACATCGCGCGAACGTTCACGACCACGTGTGTAAGGCACAATGCAATAGTGGCAAAAGTTGTTGCAACCACGCATAATACTGATGAAGCCTGAAATGCGACTACCACAATAACGCTCGGGAACAATGTCGCGATAGGTTTCGGTTGTGCTCAGTTCAATGTCCATTGCCTTTTGTCCTACCTCAGCTTGTGCAATAAGGTCGGGCAATGAAAGGTAAGCATCAGGACCTGCCACGAGGTCGACTCCATGCTCGTTGAGCAATCCTTCTTTTACGCGTTCTGCCATGCAGCCCAACACGCCAATAATGAGTTTACGACCCTTACGGCGCATCGCATTAAGGGCTTCGAGGCGGTGAATGATTTTTTGCTCTGCATTATCACGCACTGAACAAGTGTTCAGAAACACCGCATCAGCCTCATCTAAACTTTCGCAGGGTTCGTATCCTGCCATCTTCATCACCGAGGCTACCACCTCGCTATCTGCCACATTCATTTGGCAGCCATATGTTTCTATATAGAGATGTTTCATAATTAAGTGTTAAGTAAGAAGTAATGCCATGCTAAGAGAGACGGGTCAAAACTATTTTCTTCCGAAGTCGGCAGGCACCTCGCCCCAACTTTTTGTTTCCCATTTTAGCAAGGGGATATCAGCATAGTCGTGCGTACATAGCCAATTTTCTGCACGTTCTATCAGTTGAAAGAGTTTTTCAGTACGGGGTGTTCGTGCCAATTTAGTGCGGCATTTGCGTGCCTTTACCCACATCATTGCATTACGACTGTCAGAGTATATGGTCATTGTGCGACCTCGCTGCTTAAGCAGTGCCAAGGCATGCACTATTGCCAAGAACTCGCCGATGTTGTTTGTGCCATGCACCGGACCGAAATGAAAAATTTCTTGTCCTGTTGCCAAATATACGCCACGATACTCCATCGGACCTGGATTGCCCGAACAAGCTGCGTCTACTGCCAAAGCATCGGCTTTTACCTCAGGCGGCAAAGGCAACACGGTGTCATTGCGCCAATCGGGAGGATTAGCTACCTCGCCCTTACGTGCCACAGGATACGGCTGAGCAGATTGTGCTGATTGCACATTCTTTGCCTCTATTGCCACAGCGGGTTGTGCATTAGCCATGCGTTGTGCCACATGTTTTTCGGCACCATCGGCATAAGCTTGTTGCGCCTCTGCCTCCGTCTTAAACGACTTATACGCAGCTGCAGGAAAGCCCTTCACCTGTTGTTGGCACTCCTCCCATGTGTAATACACGCCTGGCTCACGACCACGCCACACTACATAATATTTGGTTTTGGAAGACAAAAAATTTAAGTATTAAGTGTTAAGTATTACATTCTATTTAAGTATTAAGTGTTAAGTATTAAGTATTACATTCTAATTAGGTGATTGATAGAGCACATCTGCATAGCCCTATTACTTACTACCTATTACTTATTACTTGTAAGTCTTTATACTTAATTAGAATGTAATACTTAATACTTAACACTTAATACTTAATCCCTTACATTCTCTCAGGCATTTCAATGCCGAGCAGACCCATGCCGAGGCGTACCACCTTAGCCACATTCCTTGAGAGCACAAGGCGGAACACTTGCTTCTTGGCATCCTCTTCGCGCATAATGCTAAAGTCGTGGTAGAATTGGTTGTACTCCTTCACCAACTCATAGCAATAGTTAGCTACGGCTGCAGGCTGATATTCAGAACCTGCTTGACGTACTACAGCAGCGAAGTCGGCTATGTGCTGAATAATCTCCTCTTCCTTAGTAGAAATTTCTACATCAGTAGGCAAAGTGTCGGGCACCTGAATACCTGCATCGGCAGCCTTACGCAAAATTGAACGAATACGAGCGTAAGTGTATTGGATAAACGGACCTGTATTGCCATTAAAGTCGATACTCTCTTCAGGGTTGAACAACATGTTCTTGCGAGCATCCACCTTCAAAAGGAAATACTTAAGCGCACCCATACCTACGATGCGTGCCACTTCGTTTTTCTCCTCGTCTGACATGTCAGTAGACTTCTTTGCCTCGTCAATGGTCTGACGTGCTTGAGCTATCATACCTGCTACCAAGTCATCAGCATCAACCACTGTACCTTCGCGGCTCTTCATTTTGCCATTGGGCAACTCAACCATACCATATGAGAAGTGTACCAAACTCTTACCCCACTCAAAACCTAAGCGGTCGAGCAAGATTGAAAGCACTTGGAAGTGGTAGTTCTGCTCGTTACCCACCACATAAATCATCTTGTCGATGGGGAAGTCCTGAAAACGGAGTTTTGCCGTACCAATATCCTGTGTCATATACACACTGGTACCATCGGCACGCAACAAGAGCTTTTCGTCCAAGCCATCCTTAGTAAGGTCTGCCCAAACCGAACCATCTTCCTTGCGGAAGAAGAGTCCCTTCTGCAAACCCTCTTCAACGGCAGCCTTACCCACGAGGTAGGTGTCGCTTTCATAATAAATCTTGTCGAAGCCAACGCCCAAAGCCTTGTAGGTTTCATCGAAGCCCTCATAAACCCACTCGTTCATTTTGCGCCACAAAGCACGCACTTCTTTGTCGCCTGCTTCCCACTTCACGAGCATTTCGTGAGCTTCTTGCATCAACGGACTCTCTTTTTCAGCCTTTGCCTTAGCATCGTCAGCGCTCATGCCTTCGGCCTCGAATTTTTCTTGCAATTCTTTTACCTCAGCGCGGTAGTGCTTGTCAAAGGCTACATAGTAGTCGCCAATAAGGTGGTCGCCCTTCTTACCGCTACTCTGCGGAGTTTCGCCATTGCCATACTTCAACCAAGCCAACATCGACTTGCAGATGTGGATGCCACGGTCGTTCACAATGTTAGTCTTCACCACACGGTTGCCATTAGCCTCAACCACACCAGCAAGTGCCCAACCCAACAAGTTGTTACGCACGTGACCCAAGTGGAGGGGTTTATTAGTGTTAGGCGAAGAATATTCAATCATCACCAACGGACTGTTTTCGTTAGGACGAGTGATACCATACGCTTCGTTTGCGTCAATATCGTTAAGCAACGCAATCCACTGTGCGGGAGCAATAACCAAATTAAGGAAGCCCTTTACCACATTGAAGTTTTCAATGAGTGACGTATTGTCCTTCATCCACTGACCAATTTCCTGAGCAGTGTCTTCGGGCTTTTTACGCGAAATGCGCAAGAAGGGGAACACCACTAGTGTGAGGTGTCCTTCGAATTCCTTTTTAGTTTTTTGCAACGTTACTTGTTCAGCAGTAACGTCTTGTCCGTAGAGTGCCTTTATGGCCTCAATCACAGCAGCATTAAGTTGTTGTTCTATCTTCATTTTTGTCTTTATTTTCTAAATCAGAAGTAGCTTGTCTGTTTTATTTTGATATTTAAAGTGCAAAGTTACTGAAAGTTAGGCGCAAATGCGAGATGTTACGCCAAAATCTTTCATTTTAATTGCACATAAAAAACCATAAAAAGGCGTTTAGCCATTTCGTAGGACGCGCATAATTAGATAGTTTATTTTATGGAAGAGGATTAACAGCACAAATACGGGGTCAATAAAAACAACAGCCTGTCGATAGTGAAGAACGTTCACTGCCGACAGGCATATTCTGTATTTTGTCTATAAAGCACTATATTGCTATTATGCAAAAAGCTTCTTATGTGGTTATTTCACCACAACTTTTTTGCCATTTACAATATAAGCACCAGCAGGCAATTTGCTCAAATCCTTTACAGGAATATATCGACCACTGACATCGTATACTCGTAGCTTCGTATTATTGTCTGTAACAGTTGAAACAGATGAAACTATAGTAGAAACTTCTTTCAGTTTTTCTATGTCAAAGCTATTTCCCATATTACGATTGCCAACTTTAAAATAAGCCGTTCCAGCCTTATCAAAGATTTGGTAATCTGTATAGTTAAACTTGTCTTTTTCAAAGACATAACCTCCATTTACACTGTCAGATTCTTTACTTACCTTCAAAATACTGCCAGTTGTATCAATAGGTTGACCAAGTTTTCCACCAGAGCTTCTGAGCAAGTTAATACAACATCCATTTAATCCCTGCAAAATAACGGGGGTTCCTTTAACCAGGTAAGCATCATTATCTGCAGTGCAAGTTCGGCGATATACTTGTCCACCTACCTCACAAATAACATAAGCCGTCTTCGCTATATCAGAAATAGGAGTATCTTCATTAGGCATAAAAGCAGTGTAAGCCTGATCCACAAAATTGATGAAAGAAGCTGAATCTTGAGCTTCATCAATATATTTGTTTGTCAGATTCTCTAAATCTTTAGTTAAAGACCGCTGAACATCATTTTTGCTAATTTGGTTATCCAATAAAGAAACCATACTTACACATTCATGATAAGCATCATCATCCATTAGATCGTCACGGCGATAAAGACGCAAGAAATAAACAGTTTGTGCCTCACCAACATACTCCAATCTTATATATTTTGAGTCTACATCTGTCGTAATCTTGTTAAAGTCAATAACTGCACAACTTAAATTGTCACTCGACAGCTTACATTCCTTAACGCACACCCAATTATCATCAGCAGAACGCTTACAATAGACCTTGAATGGCTGTGAGAAATCACTTATACCATACAACAGCAAACATGAATGAGCAATATTGTTGCTCAATTTGATGTCTACAAAGTCTCCCTTAGTCAAGTATGATGTTTCTTCTGAATCATCTAAACTAAACAAAGTATAGAAACTGTCATTGTTCGTATTCACTATTTGGCTACGATCTTCAACCAATCCTTCAGCATAGCTACTCCTCTTACGAATTTCATATCGGCTATTTTCATTCTGATTTACCAAGTTTCTCACACGTTTCAAAGCCTCGCGATCAAAATCTTTATCCTGCAAATCATTAATCATGACAATAGCACTGTCATAGCGTGTTTGCATTTGCTGAATAGCCTGTTGCATTTGTGCTATAGATGTAGCCTGTTGTGCATTTTGCTTTGCCTCTTCTATCTTCGTTTTATAATCAAGAGCCTCATAACTGTACGGATACTCCTGCGACAAACCACTTAGTTGCTGTATGAGATTGTTCTTCTGAGTGCGCAATTCGTTCATTTGGTCGTATATTCCCAAAATAGTGCTGCACACTTCAGATAAATCATCTTTAGCTTTCGCGATTTCTGCGATTGAATAGCCATTTGCACAATTCACAGCGTTTTGCAACACCTGCTTATAATGGTTTCTATTTTCCTCGTCGAGCGCATTAAAATTAGCCTCATTCGTGGTTTCTATCTGTTGCTTTATCCTTGCAATTTCATCTTTGAACTTCGATTTTTCGCCTTGCAAGTCATTACTATATGCATTGAGTTTAGCTTCAATTTGGTTACAGATTATTTGCAAACTATCTGCAGCCTGCACAATTGCAATTTTATCATAACCTGCAACCTTTTGCTGTACCTTTTCTATTGCAACATCAAGCGCATTACGATTGTCTGCATCCAAGTAGGCATAAATGTCCTTATAGGTTTCATTCTGCAACGTATGTGCATTGGTTACAACCTGATTGGCATTCTGCTTAGCACTTTCCAATTCTGCACCATACTTTTCTGCCTCGATTTTGACATTATTGTATACCACATGCAAGCTATCTGCAATTTGTAGCATACTGCTATAATTATCCGTGTCTAATTCAGCCATAACCTGTGCCATGACCTCATCCACAACCTTCTTGCCATCCAGATACGAGTAAATGTTGGCAATATCAGTTTCAGTATATGATTTCACCTGACTAACCAGTTGTTGGATACTTGATTTCAATGCCACATGATATGCATCTTCCAACGTGGTTTTCACCTGCTGCGAACTGGCATCATACACTCCCTCATCCACAGTGGCTTGTGCGTCCTCTATAGCTTGATCTAAAGCGACTTTTTGTATATCTGGCACATTGACATACCATTCATTCTTTTTCAGCGTTTCAGCCAACTGCAGAAGATTTCTCAAATCATCATAGAAATCTTTAAATCCATTACATGAAGTCAATACTGCATCATACGCATTTTGCAACGAGGCTTTTATGGGTTTAAAACTGGCATCATACTCACTTTCATCTACAATGGCTTGTGCGTCCTCTATAGCTTGATCTAAAGCCGTTTTTTGGGTATCGGGCACATTGCCATACCATTCATTCTTTTTCAGTGTTTCAGCCAACCGCAGAAGATTTCTCAAATCATCATGAAAGTTTCTAATTTCATTACAAGCGGCAAATGCTGCATCGTATGACAGCTGCAAATTTTTGACTTCCTGCTTAGTAATCAACAAGGGATGCTCATTAATACTGTTAAGCGCATCTTGATATGCCATATTAAAGTCCGAATACACCTTCTCGTCAATGTATAGAAACTCTTCCCACTCATTCAATTTTTGCACTTTATGCAATAACGAAAGCATTAAACATGAATTCTCGTCATATAGTGACAAGCATGTGTAGGTTACATTGTAACGCGAAAAATCCCCCTCCTTTTCTCGGTCTTTCTGCAAGGCAGCACAGTCTCGTAGCATGTCTTTTATACGATTTTGCAAGTCTGCTCTTAAAGACGTGAAAGAACTTAACTGTGTAATTTCACTCAGTTGGGCGTATGTATCCTTGGCAAGTTTCCACAAGTCATCTTCCCACGAGGTTAAAGAGAACTGCATATTATTATGATCTTCTATTATAGTAAGACCCTCAAATTCTCGTGCAATGCTCTCTACTGCATAGTCATAACACCCTGTAGGCACAATAAGCACTTGAGGGGTAGAGATAGTCAAACCAGACAAGTAATTTGCCAATTCCAAACTGTCTGTCAGACTCGTCTTTATAATTTTTGCACCATCCCACAATCTCTTGTGATTTTTAGCATTGTCTCTTAAGAGAAGACTGGGAAAATCGCTTGATTTTTGTTCGTATTCTCCTGTAAGGTAATACACTTCTGCGCAAAATACTTTTACATTCGCAAAATTCTCTGGTAATTTTATTGAATGAAGACGAGGACAGTCATAAAAGGCACAGTCACCTATCGTAGTCACACTATTAGGAAGCTCAATTGAGGTCAAATTATGACAACTATAAAAGGCTTTGTCACCTATCGTAATCACTTTATAGTGAAGACCTCTATAAATTACAGAACTTGGAATTACCACATCTCCGGCTAAAGTTTTATCACAACCAAAAACTTCCAACGTTTTATCCCATTCTTTAACAACTTGGAACGTAATGCCATCCTGCCTGAATCTTTGAGCAAACCCCAAAGAAGGAAGTCCCAATAGGAGCACTAAAAGCATCAACGCATGGCGTATGCTTATGCTTATTGAGTATCTATTATACTTCATATTGTTTGTCATTTGATTTTAATTCTATAGTTTTCCAAATAAATATTTGAAGGTTTTTGATCTGCATGTAGCTGAGAAATATTAATCTGCTTAACAAAGCCTTCTTTAAGTAATAGTTCCTTTTGTGATTTTTGCGTGTTATCAAATTTTTCTGGTACGAAAGGAGAAATGGTAACCTTTCCTATCAGATTTCTGAAGCTCTCCTTGAGAAGGATATTCTCTACATCTTTATCGTTTTCGGCAGAGTTTCCAACCTTAAGGATTCTGATTTCTCGTTCGTATACAAAAGGTAAGCGCTTGAAGAATAAAGGTCTTAATAGAGTTTTGCATTCATCAGACGTAAAATTTGTTGAACTATCCTTTTGGAATGTCTCCAAATCAGCTAAGACACATTGCGCGATTTTCTTTTGAATTTCGCTTTGTACACAATAGTCTACACGACCAATGTAGAAATTCTCCTCACTTTTTTCCAAAGCATCAAGAAGTTTTTCTAACTTTACTGCAATCAAGACAATAGGCTCTTTTTGACCATAATAGTACCATTGAGCCTCACAATTGTAATTCTCTGTAAAACAAATTCCATACACATTGTTGGCTAAAGGATGATGAAAGGCATGTTTTTGCCCTTTACAATAATAATTGGCTGTTAGAACTTTTTTCTCAAAAGGATCATTCCACTTGTCCAATCGCTTCATATAGAGTTTGTCGCATTCAGTATTAGTACTTAGCAGAGAGTATAAAGGTACATAGCGATAAATGTACTTTTCATCATCTGCATGCGACGTTCCTTCAAGTTCTTTAGAAGGCTTAAGAAGCTCCTCGCGAGGAGTTATATAATATAGCATAAACACATAGTTGATTAATGTTTGACTATCAACAAATCAATATTGAAAATTAACCCCTTGCAGACAGCCTTGTTGCTCAACGATCTCACATATCCGTTGCCACACCTTGTAGGCTTCACTATCAGGTATTGCGATACTGCCTTTGAAACCTTGCGTAAGGCGCACATTGATGTAATTAGTTAAGCCATCAGACTTTCGAATCACTACCTTGTGGAATGACTTGCCACCTTTGGGGTCAGCCTCCTGGCAAGGTGAGAAACTATACATGCCATTCACGGGATTTGAAGGTGTAGCACCCTTGTAGCATCTTATGTTCATGCTTACTCCTGCACCTCGTGCATGGTCAAAGCCCATAATATAGCCGTAGTCTTTGGGAATGAAGCCTGCCAAATCTGTTTTGTAGTTCTTGATGGTATACGAACGACTGTCGCCTACCACAAAAACGGTATCAAGGGCAAAAGCATCTTCTTTAGTACCTCCCGTATCAAGCGTCACTTTCGAACCAAAAAGAATCAGACTACCAATAGGCAATCGGCTCAGATAAGTCGTGTGCAAATGTCCTTTGGAATCTTTTTTCCACTGCTGACAAAGGCTATAAATGAACGCTTCGCCAAAAACGAAAGGATCGGTATTTTGACAGCAATCGTTGTCCCAATCTGTGGAACAACCACCCTTTGACTTTTTCTTGTTTTCACTACAATCACCAATGCATGGAGACGGAGTAGAAACAGGTGACAATACAGCAGATTTCTTGCTTGATGGCAAGTAAGGCTCATGCAGATAGCGAGGCCATAGATTGTTGGCAGGGCTGAATGTTTCTACTACGTGAGAGTTGGGCTCCCACTCACCCCAAAACAAGAGTGGCATCTCTTCAGAAAGAGTACCATGATCAACATCGGTCACATACTGACCTCTCGCTTTCAAAAACTTACGTTTGTGTGGTCCTTGATTCCAGTACTTAATCATCTTTTTCCTGTCATCAACGCCATGTTCTTCACCAGGATGAAGAAACTGAATAATATTAACGTTCATAACTGCTATGTACTTATGTTTGTAATTATTTCTAAATATGAGATTGTTATTTCTAATGCATGCAAATATATCTGTCTCTTATACACATCTGACGCTGCCGACGAT
>UQPD01000029.1 GCA_900542795.1 uncultured Prevotella sp.
GTATTACTATAATACTTTTTCATCACACAAATTCTAATAAAATGGACAATAGAACTCATCTCATTTTGCGAAGTTAGGCTGCACCTCGGCAATAAAAATAAAAGACTTTTGGTCTTTCATTTTGTATTGCGCTCAGTTTGCACTACTTTGCTTTGCGAAGTTAGGCTGCACCTCGGCAATAAAAATGAAAGACTTTTGGTCTTTCATTTTGTATTGCGCTTAGTTTGCACTAACTTTGCACTCGAAACTAAACAAAAATAATAACAAATCATGCAAACTGCTGCACTTTTCGACTTGGATGGCGTAATCGTTGACACCGAAGGACAGTATACAACGTTTTGGGAACGTGTCGGTAATCAAGATTTTCCTACCATTCCTGACTTTGCTTTGCGCATAAAGGGACATACGTTGACGCAGATTCTTAATTCGTATTATCCCAATAATGAGGTGGCACAGCAACGTGTAGTGAAGGCACTTAATGTTTTTGAACAAAACATGGATTTTCCGTATATTGCTGGTGCAGTAAACTTTGTTAAAGCTTTGCGCCAAGCAGGAATTCCTACTGCTGTCGTAACAAGTTCAAACAATGCTAAGATGCAGTGCTTATATAAGTGTCATCCTGAATTACCTACACTCTTTAATAGTGTATTCACAGCCGAAAACGCGCGTCGTTCAAAACCCGCTCCTGATTGTTACATGGATGCAGCTGAAGCTTTGGGATGTAAAGTAGAGGAATGTTTTGTATTTGAGGATTCGATGAGTGGTCTGCAAGCAGGAAAGAGTAGTGGAGCTGTTGTGGTGGGACTGACCACAAGCAATAGTGCTGAGATAATAGCACCACTTTGCAACTGTGTGATTAAAGATTTTACAGAATTTACGGTGGAACAGATGTTCCATCTTTTATTAAAATAATAAAGTTATGCCAGGTTATTTAGTAGAAGATACTCGTAAGGTGACTACACACCGATTGAAGGAAATGAAGGCAGAGGGTAAGAAAATTGCTATGCTGACTTCGTACGACTATACCACAGCTAAAATTGTTGACGCTGCAGGTGTCGACATGATTCTTATAGGTGATAGCGCATCGAACGTGATGGTGGGTAATGCTACAACTTTGCCCATCTCGCTCGACGAAATGATTTTTATGGGTCGTTCAGTAGCTCGTGCTGCTCAGCGTGCTTTTGTAGTTTGTGACATGCCCTTCGGTTCGTATCAAGTAGACGATAAAGAAGCTGTTCGCAATGCTATTCGTATTATGAAGGAAACAGGTTGCGATGCTGTGAAGCTTGAAGGTGGTGTGGAAATCATTGATGGCATCAAGCGTATGATAGCTGCAGGTATTCCTGTGGTAGGTCATTTAGGTCTTACACCGCAAAGCATCAATAAATTTGGTACCTATGCTGTTCGTGCTAAGGAAGAAGCTGAGGCTGAGAAATTGCTCTCGGATGTAAAAATGTTGGCAGAAGCGGGTGTATGTGCCATTGTTCTTGAAAAGATTCCTGCTTCATTAACAGCAAAAGCCGTTGCAAGTGTCGATATTCCTATCATAGGTATTGGCGCAGGTCCTGCCGATGGTCAGGTACTTGTTGTTGATGACATGTTGGGTAAAAACAAAGGATTCTCACCTAAGTTTTTGCGTCGCTATGCAGATATCTTCACCGTAATGACAGATGCTATTGGCAGTTATGTAACGGATGTAAAGTCTGGTGACTTCCCAAATACCAACGAAAGTTATTAATCCATACGACTTCTATGTCAACACAAATACATAATGGCTTAACGGGATCGCGCTTTATCAATATGTGTGTAGCCAATTGGTTTCTGCACATTTATGTTTATGCCATTATTCCATTGCTTACCTGTCAGGTAATGCGTATGGGACAGTCTGAAATGTGGGTAGGTTTTGGCGTGTTAGCCTTTGCTGTTGGTATGGTTTTGTTAGGACCATTTGGAGCTCACTTAATGGAACGGCGCTCGCGCAAGGCTATCTATCTGAAGGCACTAATAGTTTTAGGTCCGTTGGCAACTGTGGGATATATTTATGCTGCAGATGTCCGATTGTTGTTAGGTATGCAGTTGTTACAAGGTATTGCTTATGGCGTTTCGCAGACAGCTTTAGGTACTACCTTAGTAAATGATATACTTCTTTCACGACATCGCAACAAGGGAGATATAATTTATGGTTGGGCAGGTCGCATTGGCATTCCGTTAGGCTTGTTTTTTGGTTACGGACTGTCGCTTGCATTACCCATGCAGCAAGCTTATTTTTGGACACTTGTTCCTTGTGCTCTGTCATTTGTATTGGTAGCACAAACCGTTGTTCCCATAAAAGCTCCTGTAAAGGTGCCTATCTTAACATTCGATCGCTTCTTCCTTCCTTGTTCATTGCCTTTGGCTTTGTCAATGTTTGCAGCTCCTTGGGTAATGGGACGTTTGGCAGGGGCTTTTCCGCAATCAGTTAGTTGGTTGTTGGGTTCTGCTTATATGTGTTTGTCATTGGGCGTGCTCATGGCATTCTTGGCACAGTTGTTTATTCGTCGTAGGGTAGGACAGCGCACTTTAGTAGCAATAGGCTATACGTTTGTTGTGCTCGGACTTTTGCTCGTGAGTCTTCCTAATCTGACTATAGGCAATATAGGCGATTTGTTGTTAGGTTGTGGCATTGGTGCTGTTTCATCGCGTCACCTGATGGATTGGGTAACCAATTCAGCACATTGTCAGCGTGGCACGGCGCAAAATACCTATCTCATCTGTTGGCGTTGGTCCTTCTCTTTAGGCTTACTTTGTACGTGTCTTTGTGGTTTTAGCAATACGTTGATAGATATTGCTTTGTGCATAATATCCTTGATTCTTTATTTGCTGTGGACCTATAGACATGGACTCTCAAACGTTGAACAATAAAATTATGTGTATATAAAAAACACCGCTATTGAAAGCATTTATCAGCTCTCAATAGCGGTGTTTTTTTCATAATATACACAGCGCTTTAAATGCGGTCGAGTACCAATTGGATAAGCGAGTCGATGCTGTTTTTATAGTTGGGGTTAGCCTTATGGGCAACGCGGTTCGCAATGACCATACAACAAGTCATGGCTTTATGTCCCATCAAGAGCGAGAGACCAGCAATGGCACTACTTTCCATTTCAAAGTTTGTAATGCGGTGTCCTTCAAATTCAAACGCTTCAATCTTTTCATTTTGGTTCGGATCAGCGAGAGGTAAACGAAGTTGTCTGCCTTGTGGACCAAAGAAACCGCCACAAGCAATGGTAATGCCACGCACCATGTCATCGGCAGCAATGCGATTGATAAGTTCGCTGTTGGCATGCACCACATAAGGGTGGGCAATGCATTGCGTGCCGTGCCAATTCATGTGTTTCATGAAGGCTTCTTCCAATTTAAGGTCGCTCACTTCGTTACGTCCGGCATAGAAGTTGAGCAGACCATCGAAACCAATGCTTATTTCGCTAGCCACAAAGGTTCCTTCGGGCGTGTTAGGTTGCAATCCACCACAAGTGCCAATGCGCACCAATTCAAGTTGGCGAAGTTCGTCCTTAATTAAACGTGTGTTGAAATCGATGTTGGCAAGTGCATCAAGTTCGTTAACCACAATGTCGATATTGTCACAACCAATGCCTGTAGACAACACCGTGATGCGTTTTCCTTTATATGTACCCGTAATTGTACGGAATTCGCGACTTGAAATGTCGCATTCAGTAGTTTCAAAGTGAGCTGCTACTACGGGCACACGTCCAGGGTCGCCTACAAGAATAACCTTGTCAGCTAATTGCTCGGGCTTAACATGGAGGTGAAAAATACTACCATCTGGGTTGATAATCAATTCAGAGGGTGCAATAGGTTCTTTTTGCATGATACGAGAATGATTTAGGGCTTAATTCAAAAGTCTATTTAAAGCTTGATAATAAGCATTCTATTCTACTTGAAAACCAAAGTAATAGCATTGTTATATCTCACTGTCGCTTAATGCTTTTAAGACCTTGAATGTCGCTTGGTTTATTGAATTTCAGCTTTGCGCATATTCTTGAGCAGTAAGTTGAGTTGCTCTTTGAGCTTAGGTAAACTGTCGTTTATCTTTTTAAGTTGAGACAAAGCGGCTCCGTTTCGTCCTTTCACTGCTATTTCGCGTTGCAGTTCATCTTGTTTTTTTACAAGGTTATCAATGCGTTCAGCAACCTGATCTGCCTGCACTGCAATGCGTCGAGCTGATTCGTTTTTAAATTGCTTAAGATTGGTGTAAACCTTCTCATCGTTAATCACGTAAATACGGTTCACAGCCTGTGTTAACTGAGGTCTTTGAGTTTGTTGTTGCATCACAGCTTTCAAGCGTTTTTTAGCTTCAGCAACAGTCTTTTTGTCAGTTTGAGTAGCCTTAATAGATTGCAATTTAGCCACACACAACACCTGCTTACGATTGGCGTCACTCAAGTCATAGACATCGCGAGTTGTTGTCGGGATAAACACATACACACAAGCACTATCAGCCTTTTGAAAACGATCGGTAACAAGCCATCCCAAGTTGTTAGCTTCATCGATAGCCAATAAATAGTCGTTAGCTGGCGAGTTAAAAGGCATGCCCAAATTCTCGGCTTTCAAAAATTGTTTCGTTTCAGTGTCGTAGCGTGTTATAAAAATGTCGTAGCCACCCAAGCAGTCATCTCCCTGTGCAGCATAATAAAGCGTCACACCATCAGGCATCATAAAGGGAAAATCTTGATCTTCGTTACCATTGCTCATGCCTTTAAGTTGTATAGGAGTTCCCCATTTATCGCCCATGCGATAAGCAGCATGAAGCTTTTGATGTTTGCCTGTGCTATTTGCAAAAATAATGCGGTCGGCAAGCTGACTCATATAGCCCATTTCGCCCAACTTCTTAGGTGCTGTACTAAAGTTCGAAGCTTCAGTTTTCATATTGACAATACTGCCCGATTCGGCACTGAGACGCAATGTTTGCAACACTTTTTGACGCGAAACCTTAAAGCTGTCAATAAAAGTAACGCGTTCCGTACCGCGCAACATGTCTTGTCCCATGTTCGCACGTTTCAAGTCGTTTTCTAATCGTGCTGTGCTACGATTAGCAGCTCGTGCCGCATCAATTTCGCGTTGCAACAGTTTTGCTGCTTCGTCAAAGCGGTAATTCTGAATCAGTTGCTCAGATGAATGTGCAGACTGAGTCTTTGTGGGTTGCGTTTGTGTGGCCTTCTTGTTTTGAGCCATGAGTGGGAACGAAAAGCCCCATGTTAACAGAAAAATACTTAATATCAGTCGATTCATGATGGTTGATTCTTGTTAAACAATCAGCGCATTGAAAAACACTAAAACACAAGTAAGCGCGTTCAAATGTCGTTGAAAGTTGTTTTCAATGGTCAAATTTACGATTTTCTTTTAGATGTAGAGCTATGAATGCCATCTTTTATGTAATTTTGCATCCAAACCGCGGGTCTAACCCGAAAAAATACAATAATTGTGATACTGAAAAGACTCTATTGCATTGTAACCCTCTGCTTAGGTTTGGGCTTAGCACTCCCCATGCAGATGCTGGCACAAAAAGCCACAGAGAAAATAGTGAAATATACCGTTCAGCCAGGTGAAACCATTTTAGGTATAGCCCACCGACATAACACGACTCTTGATCATTTGTTGAGCTTAAACCCAGGCGTACAACCCAACTATGTACAAGCCAATCAAGTGATAAACGTGCCTTATGTGCCAGGTGGTGCAACCCCTCCGCCCTCTGCAGCCCAACGTGCAGCAGCTAATACAGCGAAGGCAACTCCAGTTTCAACAACGCCTGCTGTAGTATCCACTCCTTCAAAAGTAACCTACACCCAATTAAACACGCAGCAGCCACAACCCAAGGTTACTTATAAGGAATATGTGGCAAAGAGAAAAGATACGTTGTATGGCATAGCCAAACAATTTGGCATAACGGTGGACGAATTGGTTGAGGCAAACCCCATCTTGAAAGGCGAAGATGGTAAACTGAAAAAGGGAACCAAACTCCGTGTTCCCGTAAAGGAAAAAACTGCACAGCCTAAGTTTAAGGGCTTGTCAACTATTCGTGTGGCAGTGATATTGCCTATGGTTGGCGAACGCTTAGAGAACGTGCGTAGTGTGGAGTTCTATCGTGGCATGTTAATGGGAATTAACGAGTTGAAACGTGCGGGCATAAACATCGTGCTTTCAGCGTTCGATGAACCCGGACCCGATAAAAGTGTGGCACAAACCTTGATGCAAGTAATGTTGCAAAACCCCGATGTAATTGTCGGACCGCTTTATCCCACACACTTTACCGACGTAACAGCAGTTTCGGGCAAGCAAACAAAGGTTGTTGTACCTTTCTCGTCGCGAGTACCACAAGTTGACTACCGTCCTGATGTCTTTATGCTCAACACCCCACTTAGCTATGAGCAATCATTGGCAGTAGATCTCTTTATCAACAACTTTAAGAAGCAAACCCATGTAGTGCTGCTTCATTCTGAAAATGGAACAAAACGAAGCTTTAGTGAAGAATTGCAACGTCGTTTGTCCATTGCGGGATACGATGTAACAAGTTTGCCTCTCTCGGCATCCGCACAACAAATAGCCTCAATGCTTATGGGTAAGAAGCGTGGCGATTATGTGCTTGTTCCCGACGATGATAGCGAGGCTACCATGCGTCAAATGTTACAAAAGTCCGAAGCTTTACAGCAAAGCCTACCCGATGCAAAAGTTTCGCTTTTGGGGTATGCACGTTGGTTGCCCTACACTGAGAGTGCCGACCGCAAACTCATTCATGCTGCCGACACCTACATTCTTACCCCTAACTACTACTATCCTTACACCACAGCGTCAAAAGCATTTCATGATGAGTATGTGAATGCCTTCCATGCTGAATTCGTTAACAGCAATCCGCGCATGGCACCCTTAGGTTATGACTTTGCGCGAGGCTTTATGGGTAGTATGGCTAACTATGGTTACGACTTTAACACACAGTCTCCCAAAGCAGGCACTGTTGCAGCACAGCCCAAGTTACAATCCGAACCACGCTTCATAACCGTAGGAGGCAATGGTGGATACGTTAGTCGCAGCATGTGGTTGGTTCGTTTTAAAAAGGATATGAGCATCGTAAAAATTTCAGCGCAATAAATGAAACGCTCCTATACATATATAATAGCGTGTGTGGTAGCATGGTTTTTCGCAGCCACAGCAATGCAGGCACAAGTGGGCGAGGCTCGCCACAACTTCTGCTTAGGTTTTACAGGTGGTATTGCTATGAACCAAATAGGCTTCGACCCCACCATAAAGCAGAAATGGCACATGGGGCCCACCTTCGGCATTGTAGCACGTTACACAAGCGAGCGCTATTTTAAAGCCTTTTGCGCTTTGCAAGTAGAGTTAAACTACACCACCTTAGGTTGGCGCGAGAATGTGTTGAATGCCAACTCCGAACCTCTGCCCGACACCTATCGTCGCGATCAACACTACCTGCAACTTCCCATGTTAGCTCGTTTGGCATGGGGTAGAGAATCGCGTGGCTTTATGGGCTATTTCTTAGCAGGTCCGCAAGTGGGCTATTGCTTTAAGGAAAAAACCGAGGCAAGCAACTTTACACTCAATGCCGAGGGGAACCCCGACCGTCCTAATGGCATGTTTGCACAATATGACATGCCCATTCAAAAAAAGTTCGACTATGGCATCACAGCTGGTTTAGGTGTGGAATTGACATCCAAAGTAGGGCATTTCCTTGTTGAAGGACGCTACTATTATGGTTTGTCCGACATTTACAATAACTCCAAAAAAGACGTATTCAGTCGTTCAAACAATGGTGTTATCTATGCAAAGCTAACTTATCTCTTTGATGTAAAGAAAAAGGCACAATAACCTTTAGGCAAAAAGATACATTTCGAATATTAAAAAATAAGCACAATATAATGGAATTAGCAAAGACTTACAATCCCGAGGAAGTAGAGGGTAAATGGTATCAGTATTGGACCGATAACCACCTTTTCTCTTCAAAGCCCGATGGCCGTAAACCCTATACAGTAGTTATCCCACCACCCAACGTAACAGGCGTGTTGCACATGGGACACATGCTCAACGAAACCATTCAAGACATCCTTGTGCGTCATGCACGTATGGAGGGTAAAAACGCTTGTTGGGTGCCTGGTACTGACCATGCCTCAATTGCTACTGAAGCCAAGGTTGTAAACCGTTTGGCAGAACAGGGCATCAAGAAAACCGATCTTACACGCGATGAATTCTTGAAGCATGCTTGGGACTGGACCGATGAACACGGCGGCATCATTCTTAAGCAGTTGCGTCGTGTAGGTGCTTCGTGCGATTGGGATCGTACAGCCTTTACCATGGACGAGGAACGCTCAAAGAGCGTCATCCATGTATTCGTTGAACTCTTCCGCAAGGGTCTCATCTACCGTGGTGTACGCATGGTTAACTGGGATCCTAAGGCTAAAACTGCTCTCTCTGACGAAGAAGTAGTATATAAGGAAGAGCACACCAAACTCTACTACATGAAGTACTACGTGAGCGAGGATGATGGAACGGGTGCAACAGGTGAGGAAGGTGAAGTAATTCATCAAGATGAAAAGGGTCGTTACGCTGTAGTAGCCACCACACGTCCTGAAACCATCATGGGCGACGTTGCCATGTGCATCAATCCCAACGACCCCAAAAACCATTGGCTCAAAGGCAAAAAGGTAATTGTGCCGTTGGTTGGTCGTGTAATTCCTGTAATCGAGGACGACTACGTAGACATCGAGTTTGGTACGGGTTGCTTGAAGGTAACTCCTGCTCACGATGTAAACGACTACATGCTTGGCGAAAAGTATAACTTGCAAGCCATCGATATCTTCAACGATGATGCCACCCTTTCTGAGGCAGCAGGCATGTATGTAGGTCAAGACCGCTTTGACGTGCGTAAGCAAATTGCTATCGACTTGCAAGAAGCAGGTTTGATGGAAAAAATTGAGGATTACGATAACAAAATAGGTTGTTCTGAGCGTACAGGTGTGCCCATCGAACCCAAGCTCTCTATGCAGTGGTTCCTCAAGATGCAACACTTTGCTGACTTGGCTTTACCTCCTGTGATGAACGATGAAATCAAGTTCTATCCCACAAAATACAAAAACACCTACCGTCATTGGTTAGAGAATATTAAGGACTGGTGCATATCGCGTCAGTTGTGGTGGGGACACCGCATTCCTGCTTATTATCTGCCCGAAGGTGGTTATGTAGTGGCAGAAACCATCGACGAAGCTGTGCAGTTGGCACAGCAAAAGAGTGGCAATGCTCATCTCACAGCAGCCGATTTGCGTCAAGACGAAGATGCACTCGACACTTGGTTCTCATCATGGCTTTGGCCCATTTCGCTCTTCGATGGCATCACTCATCCCAACAACGAAGAGTTCAACTACTACTATCCTACCAGCGACTTGGTAACAGGTCCCGACATCATCTTCTTCTGGGTAGCCCGCATGATTATGGCAGGTTACGAGTTTACAGGTAAGATGCCTTTCAAGAACGTATACTTCACAGGTATCGTGCGCGACAAGCTCGGTCGTAAAATGTCTAAGTCGCTTGGCAACTCACCTGATCCCCTCGACCTCATTGATCGTTTTGGTGCCGATGGTGTGCGTATGGGCATGATGTTAGCAGCTCCTGCAGGCAACGACATCCTCTTCGATGAAGCTCTTTGCGAACAAGGACGTAACTTCTGCAATAAAATTTGGAATGCCTTCCGTTTGGTACAAGGCTGGCAAATAGATGAGAGCGTGGCACAACCCGAAACAGCTCGTTTAGCTGTAGAGTGGTTCAACGCCAAACTCCGTCAGAGTGCAGCCGAGGTAGCCGACCTCTATTCAAAATACCGTTTGAGCGAAGCCCTAATGGAGGTTTATCACCTCTTCTGGGATGAATTCTCAAGTTGGTTCCTCGAGATGGTAAAGCCCGCTTATGGTTCGCCCATCGATGCTACGACCTACAATGCAGTGCTTGAGGCATTCAACCACCTCCTCCATTTACTCCACCCCTTCATGCCCTTCATTACCGAAGAACTTTGGCAGCACCTTGCAGAGCGTAAAGAGGGTGAGAGCATCATGGTAAGTCCGCAAACCATTGCAGCACCAGCTGAGGGCGATGCAGCCATTCTTGCTCAAGTAGAGTTAATGAAGAACGTGGTAGCAGGTGTACGTGCTATCCGCAACACCAAGAACATCTCACCGCGTGAGGCACTCGACCTTCAAGTAATTGGTGCCGACCCCATTGCAGCCTACGATTGCTTAATCACCAAAATGGCAAATGTAAATGACGTAGCTGTAGTCGAGGCAAAGGGCGAAGGCGTAAGCTCGTTCATGGTAGGCACCACAGAGTATGCAGTTCCCTTAGGTGGTTTAATCGACGTAGAAGCAGAGCTTGCCAAGGCTGAGGCTGAACTCAAACACCTCGAAGGCTTCTTGAATGGAGTAATGAAGAAACTCTCGAACGAGCGTTTCGTAAATAATGCCCCTGCTCAAGTTGTTGAACTTGAACGCAAAAAGCAAGCTGATGCCGAGAGCAAAATTGCCACATTGAAAGAAACTATCGCTTCGTTAAAGAAGTAACACTTAGAGCTTGGAGTTTATCTTTGAGTTATAGTTTTTCGGTTATAAGGTTACAAGTTATCTCATCCCAAAAGTTAACATTCAAAAAAACCTATCCCAAAGACTTTAACCTCAATGATAAACTCCAAACTTATTTATGAAGTCGTCAGAAAAGTTTAGACGACTTCTATATCCCACCAACTACCAAAATTATAAAAAACTTCCCTGTGTACACCAAGAAACTCCTCTTATTATGGGTCCTATTGTGGATTAGTACCGCTTCGTTACATGCACAAAAGTCACCCGTTTACGATGTCGTAAACAATTATTTGCGTAGTTATAAACTGAGTGGATACCAACCACGCGACCGCATGGGGATGGACTCTTTACGTACTGACGATAATTTGCGCGAAGTGCGCATTTATGCCAACGAACCCTTCTGTTCGCAGCCCTTCACCCCCCAAAGTGTTAGCAGCATCTACACCGACTTGCAACGTCGTTTGCCTGCTCCCTACAACACCTATCGTCTGTCCATCTACAACAAAAAGCAGCAACTTATCGAAGATCTCGTGCCCAACATCTACCGCACGGGAGGTGAGGACGCATCGCGTCTTTGGGGTAAAATCAACTATCAAGGCAAACCTTGGGTAGAGAATACCTCACGCCCCTATAAGGTGACGGAAGGACTGCAAAATCGCCACCTCTTTATATGGCCCAGTCACGGACGCTATTACAAAGAAGGTGCTTGGCAATGGCAACGTCCCTACCTTTTCTGCACCACCGAGGACCTCTTCACTCAATCGTTCGTCTTGCCCTATCTCTTCCCTATGCTTGAAAATGCAGGAGCCATAGTAGCATGTCCGCGCGAGCGAGACTATCAAACTCACGAGGCAGTCATCGACAATGATACTCCCAATCGTCAAGGACACTATGCTGAAACCACACAAGCCGATGCCCAATGGCAAGCTTCAGCAGATTCCACAGGCTTTGCTTCGACAGGTGCATTGCTCAACGATGCCGTGCATCCTTTTCAAAGCGGTACCTATCGTAGCATTACAGCAGTAAATCGTCGCACCCAACTGGCAAATGCTACTTGGACTCCCAACATTCCCGCGGCAGGACGCTATGCCGTGTACGTAAGTTATGCCACACGTCCTAATTCTGTGCCCGATGCCCGTTACACAGTCATTCACAAAGGCGGTCGTACCAATTTCACTGTCAATCAGCAAATGGGAGGAGGTACATGGGTTTATCTCGGAACCTTCGATTTTGCCCAAGGCACTGAAGGACGCGTAGTGCTTACCAATCAGAGCGACCATCGTGGCATCATCACAGCCGATGCTGTGCGCTTTGGAGGTGGAGTAGGGCAGACCGAGCGTGGCACAGCAGGCACCTCGGGCTTGCCACGCTATTTAGAAGCAGCCCGCTATTATGCCCAATGGGCAGGCATACCCGATAGTCTTGTCAACACCACAGCGAGTACCAACGACTATGCCGACGACCTTCGTGTGCGTGGCAATATGCTTAACTATCTTGCGGCAGGCAGTCCTTACGTGCCCAATAAATCTGGTCAGAAGGTACCCTTCGAACTCTCCTTAGCCATACATAGCGATGCCGGTGTACATACCGACCAAAGCATCTATGGTTCCTTAGCCATTTCAACAACGCAAGATGGTGAAGGCAACACCAACTACATCTCAGGACTTTCGCGTCAAGCCTCGTCCGACTTTGCCCAACTTCTGTTGCAAACCCTCACCACCGATGTGCGCAACACCTTTAAGGTTGATTGGACGCGTCGCGAGCATTGGGATCGCAATTACGCTGAAACCCGTATGCCCGATGTGCCTTCAGCTATACTCGAGACTATGTCGCACCAAAACTTTGCCGACATGCGTTATGGTCATGACCCTCTTTTCAAGTTTACCTTAGCGCGTGCTGTTTATAAAAGCATACTTCGTTTTGTTAACTACGAGCATGGCATCAAGCAATACATCGTGCAACCTCTTGCACCTCACGCATTCTCAGCACAACTTAGTGCCGATGCTAGTCAGGTGCGTCTCACTTGGCGACCTACAACCGATTCGCTCGAAACCACAGCTGTCCCCACGGGCTACATCATCTACACTCGTGTCGACAATGAGGCATTCGACAACGGACTTCCAGTGGGCAATGTTACAGAATATACGCTTCCTATCTCAGCAGGTCGCACCTACACCTTCCGCGTAACGGCAGTTAATGCAGGTGGCGAGAGTTTCCCAACCGAACAACTCTGTGCCTATCGCAGTGAGCAAGCTACAGCCCCACGTGTGCTCATTGTTAATGCCTTCAACCGTCTGAGTGGTCCTGCTATGGTCAATACACCCGATTCCTTAGGTTTCCGCATTGACCTCGACCCAGGTGTGCCTTACATCTCAACAACAGCCTATAGTGGTGAACAGCGTGTGTTCACACCATCCACGGCAGGTTCTGAGGGCAGCCATGCTTTAGGTTATTCGGCACACAATTGGATGGGACGTGAAATAGCAGGCAACACCTTTGATTATGCCGTGTGTCATGGTCATGCCATAGCCAGTACGGGAGCTTATTCCTTCTGTTCTGTGAGTCGCGAGGTTTTCGAATCGCTTGCTTTCAGCACACATGGTTATGTTATGGTCGATTACATCGCTGGACTTCAAGCCCAATTACCCTATAATCTTCGTCCCTTCCCCGTGTTCACTTCTGCAGCACGCAACAAGTTGAATGCGTATTTAAAGGAAGGTGGTTCCCTGTTCCTTAGTGGTAGTTACGTTGGTTCTGATAATGTCCACTCCGCAGCCGATCGCGATTTTATTGAAGACATGCTCAAGTTTAAGTACGATGGTTCAGCACGCATTGACAGCACCGATATTGTTAACGGACTCAACATGCAGTTCTCTATTTATCGCAAGCCCAATGCAGTTCATTACGCCACTATAGCTCCCGATGCCATTTTGCCAGCATCCAACAAAGCCTTCACCGCTTTTGCTTATGGTGGTGGACAAGGAGCAGGTGTGGCATATCAAGGCAAGACCTATCGCACCCTCAGCATATCTTTCCCCTTTGAGTGCATACGCGATAAAGATGTGCGTAATCAAGCCATGAAAGCCATACTTGGTTTTTTGGTAAAACGCTAAGATATTGGGTTAACTAAGGATACACCTATTTTTTTGCTTCCAGTAAAACCGTGTATCTGATTATTTGAGCAAGAATTAATCAAAGTTTCATGCGCCAGCTTTACCCCATTTGGGGTAAGGATGGCGCATGAAGTTTTGAAGAATGTTTACTTACCCCTCGCGCGCGTTCCTATATATATAACTCCTTTTTTCCATCAATATTTCTCGTATCAGGCTAAACCTCGAAAGGTAGTGTGTTCAAAATTCATGATTCTTCTAACAACATCCCTATTTTGTCTACATTTTTTATGCGTTTATAGTTAAAATCAAGTCTATTAACAAAGATTATATAATTGGGGGGGGTGAATGTGATTTTCTTATTACATTTGCAAGGTGCAAATGTAATATTGGGTGAGCCATAGCCTATATTATCAGGTGCAACAGAACCTTTTCGTTAAGCCAGATGAGCAAAGCTAAGCTTGCTTAAGCTTTGCCATGGCGAGAAAAGGTGCGCGTAAGCGAACGAAATCTTTTAATCAATTAATCCAAATAATTTACCATTATGGATAATAAATTCTCTCCAGAAGTAGAGGCTAAATTACAGTACTACGTGTATGCATTGGTAGATCCGCGCACCGACCAAATTTTTTATGTTGGCAAAGGTGTGGGCAACCGTGTTTTTCAACACATTGCCGAAGCAGAAAACAATGACGTGTGTAGTACCAGTGAGAAATTGGATCAAATCCGTGCAATCCATGCCACATTGGATGCCGAAGGCAAACCGCTCGAGGTAAAGCACTTCATCATTCGTTATGGTCTTACTGAGGAGGTAGCTTTCGAAATAGAATCTACCCTCATCGACTTTCTGACCTATCCGCTGTTCCAAACCCACAATATATGCGAGTTAACCAATATCCAGAAAGGTGTTGCTCAAGATGATCGAGGCATTGCAACGACTGAGCAAATCATTCGTGAGTGTGGTGCTGAGGACGTCGATTTACAGCAAGAAGTTGATGCTATGGGACTAAACTTTATTGCAATCAACATTCACGGAACTTATAGTAGAGATGCGACTCATGAGCAAATCTATGAAGCTACGCGCAAGAGCTGGTTTGTTGATGTTAACCGTGCCAACAATGCAGACTATGCCTTAGCTGTTTATCGCGGAATAATTGTTGACGTCTTCTATTGTCGTGGTAGATGGGAAATAGACCTTGCACAAAACACTTACGATGCCCCTGGTGCAAAGCGTCATTTCTTCAGCCAACCTTCGCAACTTCCTCCAAAAACGTATGATGAATTGCTCTCTTTACGTAAGGAACTGATTGGTAAGCATATTGTTGTAGCCAAAGCTTCTCAGAACCCCATAAAATATTACGAACACAATTAAGGTTGTACTTATAAGTTCGTGTTTTAACATTTGAATTCAAGTTTTGGATAGGGGCATTCTTTGCTCAATCCAAAACTTGGTTTATTGTTTAGCTTGTTGCAAAACAAGTTCAAACATATCTTGAACTTAAAAAAACAGAACAAAGTTTTTATAAACATGAAAAAGAATTTACTTTCAAAAAATCTCCACCAATGGCTATTCCTGTTGGTGTGCTTTATGACTACGCTCCCCTCGTGGGCAGAGGATTACACGGAGGATGGGATTATATACTATTTAGATAAAACTGCTAAAACAGCGACTGTAAAAGGGCTTGAGGATAAAAGTGCTACCTCAGCAGAAATCAAAGGTTATGTTGATGGATGTGAGGTGACAAGCATTGGTAATTATGCTTTCTATTATTGCCATTCTTTAACCTCCATCAATATTCCAAATTCTGTGACAAGCATTGGAACTTATGCTTTCGGTGTCTGCAGTTCTTTGACCTCCATCAATATTCCAAGTTCTGTGACAAGCATTGGAGATTATGCTTTCTATGAATGCAGTTCTTTGACCTCTATCAATATTCCTAATTCCGTGACTAGCATTGGACCTGGTGCTTTCGGATATTGTAGTTCCTTGACAAAAATCAATATTCCTAGTTCCGTGACTAACATTGGACTGGAAGCATTCCATATATGCATTTCCTTGAAATTTAAAGTTGATGCAAACAATCCCAACTATTCTTCAGATGGATGTCTGCTTTTTAACAAAGAGAAAACTAAACTTATTTGTGCAGGGGGGCCTATAACTTATTATTTAGTTATTCCTAATTCCGTGACTAGCATTGAACCTTCTGCTTTCAATGGAAACAGTTTCTTGCCAGGAATCATTATTCCTAGTTCCGTGACAAGCATCGGATCGTATGCTTTTTGTGACTGCAGTGCTTTGAAATTCATCGATATTCCAAGTTCTGTGACTAACATTGGAAAGTCTGCTTTCATTGGCTGCAGTTCTTTGACCTCCATCAATATTCCAAGTTCCGTGACTAGCATTGAAGGGGGGGGCTTCCGTGACTGTAGTGCTTTGACCTCCATCAAAATTCCAAATTCTGTGACAAGCATTGGAAGCTCTGCTTTCTCTGGCTGCAGTTCTCTGACATCTATCAATATTCCAAGTTCAGTGACTAGCATTGGAGATAATGCTTTCTCAAACTGTGATGCACTGAAAGTCGCTTTAATTCAACCAGACCGTATTGAATTTGGTGGTGGTGAATTTGGTGGTGGTGTATTTGGATCGAATACTAATGTTTATGCTGTTAGCGATAATAATCTTGAGATTCATCTGCTTTCCTACTATAATTCTAATGAATATCCGTACGTCAATGACTATATTGGTGGCACATGGTATACGAATGGAACTCCAAAAAATTATGATAGTTTGGGTTCTGTTAGTTTCTATGAATGGAGCGGAAATGATTTAGATTACAATACCGCTCAATATCTAAGAACTATTTCCCAAACCTGCACGAATGCCCAAACATTGATTTCAGATTATGAGGCAATTTATTATAGTAATAGTATTTCTGAGGACTTACGCAAGGAATTAGAAGATAATTTGCAAAAAGTGGACGATTTGGCAAGTATCATTGCTGAAGGTGATGTAGCTCTGTTTGATTTGAGTACAAACTTGAGCAAGGCTTATAAAGATGTGTGCGAGGCTGCATATGGGCCATTAGGCTTAAGTGATTTGTATAAGCTTTACGCACAAGTAGAAGATTTTACTTCTGCTCTTGATAACACTCCCGATTATTCTCCTCTTCTTCCGACTTACGCCACAAGCAGCAATATCCTTACCTCAGCCGATCAACTCTCAACAAACAAACCGGAATCTGAAGGTCCTGTTAGCAATTTGGTAGATGGTGACAAAAACACTTTCTTCCACTCAACTTGGAGCGCAAACAATGTGGACAATGCGTTTGCTTATTTGCAAATTGACTTGAAGGGTGCTTACAAGGATTTGCTCTTAGACTTTACCAAGCGTTATAATTTTACAGGCAACAAGGGCTATCCTACTCAGTTCCACGTGTTTGCTACCAATACACCCAATGACGAAGAAAGTTGGAAGGACTGTGGATATAGCAATCAGCTTAGCTACAGATACGACAACCAACAAAGTGGTAAGACCATTCTGAATTTAGATGGTGACTACCAATATATCCGTCTACAAGTAGAGAAAACAGGGGGTATGGATAAAACCAACGACAACTTATATTTTGCTTTGGGGGAATTGGCTATCTATCCCATTACAAATTATAAGAACGCTCCTTACACTGAAAGCAGAGCCTCCAATGCTCGTAACCGAATTGGGTATTGTGATAGAAGTTAGGGATCTACAGTCATAGAAAGCACTGTTTCCAATGCTCGTAACCGAATTGGGGATATCTACGGAAGTTAGGTAGTTACAATCTTTGAAAGCATTATCTTCTATACTTGTTACCTGGCGTCCACCTATATATTCATTGATTGTTATTGAGTACGTGTAAAGGTTTTCAACTCCTAAAACCTTTGCTGTATTTGTCGATGCATCAATATCATAAATGACACCATCTTTTACATATGTATAAGCCCATGTCGGAATCGTACCCACAAAGCACACCAACAACAATAGCCATTGGTGGATATTTTTCGAAAGTAAATTCTTTTTCATGTTTATAAAGATTTAGAAGTCGTCTAAACTTTTCTGACGAAGATTTGATTTAAACATTTATCTCATCTAAATTTAATCTTTACCTTTCTTTTTGACCACTTTTTGACCTTTCATCGGTCATGTAGCTCGCTACACTCCCTCTTCAATGTCAAAGATAGTGCAAACCGAATGCAAAAAGCCAAGCTTGCTTGAGATTTTTGCTGAGGTGCAGCCTATCTTATAAAAAAATCGCCTCAAAAATAAAGGCAAATCTTGAACTTCATAAAAGTTTAGACGACTTCATTAGTTCGTAGCTAATTTTTCGAGCGTTTTCTTAAAAATTTCACTGCGCTTTTCCATAAAATCGTTTATCTCATTGATATCGAGTGCAGCGTCTGTTGGAATGAAATTGTTCTCTTGCCATCGGGCTTTTTCGTCGTCATTCTTCAATTCCATCCAATATGCCACATTCTTGGCATTCTTTGAACGGTTGATGCTCGACTCTAATAGCTCAAGGTTAGGCACAATGTCATAAACAGATTCATCGATGTTGCAATCTTTGCATTGTTTTACGGGGAATATATGATCTATCTCGTATTGCTTGCCACTATCAAGAGTTTTGAGCCCTAAAGCATAAATAATGTTGAGCAAGGGGAAAGCGTCTTTTTTGTGCGTTTTGAGCAACACATTCGTTCGCTCTGCTGTCATGCCAAAATCATTTATACGCTTGCAAATAGAATTAAACGAGAAGGAAGACATATCCTCATTTAGCGCGGTTCTCACCTCTTGCAATTTGTTATCTGTTTTAGCTGCAAACTGATTGTTGAGTATGGCACAGAAAAGATACTTACGCATGGCGTAAAAGTCATCCTTACGTGTGGTGTCATTGAAAGTAGCTCCTTGCAGATTGTTCTTGAAGAGGTAATATACAATAGGAATTACAGCTAACTTTGTGGTTAATCCGCCTTCTTGTAAGCCAAAATTGCGCACGAGTGTGAAAGCCTTGATTATGCTATCGTAAATGGCATCTTTATTGGTGAACACAAATTGGCTTATGCGTTCTTGTTTGAAGGTGGCAACCGTCATTTTAAGCGAACGATTGTTGAGCATCAAGAAGCATTTAAGCACCCAATCCTTGTTAATGCGGAAGGAGAGGTCTTTTACGTCTTTGATAATGTTTTCAACGAACTGACGCGCATTGGTATTTTCATCACCTTTTGCCCAATCTGTAGTGAGCGATGATAGCAGCAAATCGCCTTTGGTTAAGGGCTTGCCACCACTATTTGTACGCACAAAGATGTCGAGCACACTATCGATGTTATCATTGCCCGAAATGAGGTAATAATTTATCTCGGACATTCTATACATCTTTTCAAGTTGCTCTAATGCCTTTTGAGCGATTTCATTGTCCGTTAAATTATGTTTTACAAGATATTTCAGTGATGAAAAGCCAGAGGAGGTTACCTCATTCACCTTAATCCAATTTTCTCCTTTAGCCTTGCACTTATCAATATCTTTCTCGCTGAGAAAGCGCAAGTCGAACTTCATTCCAAGCCCATCATCGGCAGGTGCCTCATGATCTAAATTCAAATAGAGTTTCTTTTTATTATATGAGCCGAACAAGCCAATGTAAAGGCTCGTAATGCGTTGTTGCCCATCAATAACCACTTGAATTGGTCGATTCTGAAAAACCTTCTTACTTTCCGTATTCAACAACGTATTGGTTGTTTTGCAATCATTGTTGTTTTCGTAATTAGGATCAAGAAACTTGTAGAAGTCGATTGGCAGTTTGGTGATATCCTGTACTTCCCAAAACATCATGGTGTTGATAGGATACTCTTGCATCAAACTGTCAATGAGCGTTACTACTTGCTGAGGCTTCCATGTGTACTCGCGTTGCAAAGCAGGGAGTAACAGATTATTGCCAGCTACAGCTGACATAAACTGATTAAGCTTTTTACTTTGGTAGCTCATGATATAATTGTTTAACGTTAATTTTTCGCCTCAAAGTTATATAGAATCAGCCTATTCAAACTTGTTCATTTTGTTCATTTCAAAAAAAGTCTGTTTTTAATTGAATTTTTACCATAAACCCTAATTGTTTTAGGGGAAAGTACTTTTAGGGAGTTTTCTTTCTTGTCATGTGTCAGTCTCACCCCGTTAGGTAGGGTGTTCAAAAACCGTAAAAATGTTCTGCATGAGATTTGATAGTTTTATTAGGAAATTTCATGCGCCAGCCTCACCCCGTTAGGGGTGATATAAGGTAGCCAGGTATGAG
>UQPD01000030.1 GCA_900542795.1 uncultured Prevotella sp.
AGAAAAGGCAAAGTTAATCAATTAACTTGGTCGAGTTAATCAATAGACTTTTTGGGGACAGATTTCATGGAAATTATAATCTATGGCAATTTATGACATTTAGCCATGTGTTGCTTTATAAAAAAGACACAAAAATATACCAAGTTATTTTTTTACCGTTACTTAATGCTTAAACCTCATCCTCTCCCCTGCAACATGCGAGCATTAAGGTAGTTCTGTACACGTTCCTTGTAACTATCGGAGATTGGAATGTATTTTTCGCCAAATACAATTTGCCCACGTTCGAACACGCGCACCTTGTGCATGTTCACAATGTAAGAACGATGAACACGATAAAAAACATTTTCGGGCAAAGCGTTCTCTATGCTACGCATTGAACTAAGGCTCAACACAGGCTTGATAGCTGATGAAAGATATATTTTAACGTAATCCTTCAAACCTTCAATATAAAGGATGTCTTTAAAGTCGATGCGAATCAACTTGTAGTCGCTCTTTACAAAAATACATTTATCACTATTTACTGCTGCAGGACTGCCGGAAGAAGAATTAGAAGTTGGGGCTGCAGCAGGGGCAACAGTCTCAATAACCTCAGCAGCTTGTTCCTTCTGGCGACTCTGCATCATATCATACCACTTCTGGGCTCTATTAACCGAAGCTACAAAATCAGTATAACTTATAGGTTTCAACAAATAATCGAGCGCATTCACCTTATAGCCTTCCAAAGCATATTGATCGAAAGCTGTGGTAAAAATAATACGTGTGCGTGAGGTATCAATAGTCTTTGAAAAATCAAGACCATTGAGGTCGGGCATTTGTATGTCTAAAAAAACAATATCCACAGGCTCACGTTGCAAGCCACCCATGGCTTCAACAGCACTTGCATATTTACCACAAAGCTCCAACATAGGAGTTTTGTTAACGTAACTCTCCATTAAAGCGAGAGCCAGAGGCTCATCGTCAACAATAGCACATCTCATATTCTTAGTGTTTTAAGGGTTTGTCATAAATATTGATTACCGAGCAAAAAGTTTGTCCATCGTCTGTCACACCCGACTTCCAATCATAACGTCCTGGATAAGACAACTCCAAACGGTTTGCCACTTGCTGCAAGCCTATACCACCTGGAGCCTTGTCGGTTTTATCTTTCGGGATATTGCTATTTTCGCATCTAAACTCCAAATGGTGCTTATCAGACTTGAGCGAAATGTGAATGAAGCTCTTTCCTGTAGAACAAATGCCATGTTTAAAAGCATTCTCAACCAACGATATAAAGATGAACGGAGCAACCTCTACATGCTCGTTTTCAGAAAATTCAAAATGTACCTGCACATCCACATCATTATAAATGCGGAGTTTCATCAAGGCTATGTATGAATCTAAGAACTCCACTTCTTTCGTCAAAGTCACACGATTGTCCTGGCTCTCATAAAGCATATAACGCAACAATCGGCTCAACTCGTGAATAGCTTGCTGTGCTTTTTCCTGGTCGAAGGCCGTAAGCGAATAAATATTATTAAGCGTATTGAGCAAAAAGTGAGGATTGATTTGATTCTTCAAATTTTTTAGTTCAGCTTGCGACCTACCTAATTCAGCCTCAGCACGTGCTTGTTCGCTCTTACGCCAACGCATACTTAACTTCAGTGCAACCGAAGCACCAACAGCAAAAAGCATTGTTAAGAAACCTCGTATAACAAAAAAGATACGAGGTATCATAGCAGGACGATCAGCAACAAGCATACGCTCAGCATGCCGCATTATGGGAGGCGGAAGAAAAATGTTTTGAATTTCCATACCCGCTTCGCAAAAAGCAAAAAGCGCCACATTTGCCAATACAAACCACTTTAACTTACCCCTACCCTCTGCCAACAACAAACGCGGTATGAACAGAAAATAGTTCAAATAGAAAGCCAAACAAGTGGCAAGGGGCAACGAACAACCACGAACGTAATGTCCCCAATCAATAGAGTCTCCTCGATGCTTAAAGAACAATGGTGAAAGAAATATGTAAGCCCAAGTAATGATGTGCATTGAAACCTCAATGAACAATTCAAAACGCGGTTTTTTATTGAATACACTTGCCGTTGTAACTTCTTTAAAATTATCTGATGGCTGACCTAACATATTTTTTAAAGATTGGATAGGTTTAAAATGTAGCTTTTTAAAGTGCCTTTCTGAACTCTTGCAAAACAAAGGTAATACAAACAAACCAATGTTGCAAGATTTTTCATAAAAACATCAAATTGTAAGAACGAAGGAGGAGTTTAGTAGTTCGAGAAGATTTTACAGGACACATTTCCTTACTCCAAAAACTTCTAAACTCCCCCAACATCTTTTTTTATTCATATCGAATAGCTTCGATAGGGTCGAGACTGGCAGCCTTCTTAGCAGGATACCACCCAAAGAAAATACCTGTGGCAGAACATACTGCAAAACTTAACAATACGCTCCAAGGCTGAATTTGTATGGGCCAATGTGCAAAGACATTGATGCCTACTGCAGCTCCAATGCCACAAACCACGCCTATCAATCCACCCGTAACACTGAGCATTACAGACTCTATGAGGAATTGATTAAGAATGTCAATGCCACGTGCACCCACCGACATACGCAAACCAATTTCCTTGGTACGTTCGGTTACGCTGACGTACATAATGTTCATAATACCAATGCCACCAACAACCAATGAGATACAAGCCACAACCAACAAAAGTATGGTCATGGTGTCGGAGGTTGAGTTCATCATTTCAGCCATTTCTTGCTGGCTACGAATGGTAAAGTTATCCTCGTCAGTTCCCTTGAGTTTGTGATTTTCGCGCAATATATTGGTAATGTCCTCAATAGCCAAGTCTGTCATATCCTCAGTAATAGCTGAAGCATTGATGCCTTGTAAATAGGTGACAGAGAGAATGCGCTTCATCACCGTAGTATAAGGAGCTAATACTACATCATCTTGGTCCATGCCAAAAGAGTTGTAACCCTTAGACTTGAGCACACCGACAATGCGGAAAGGTATCTTATTGTAACGTATAACCTTACCTACGGGATCCTCTCCATTCGTGAAAAGATTGTCTGCAACGGTTTTACCTATAACACATACCTTGGCACTGGTCTTTATATCCTCGTCTGAGAACATTTCGCCATCTTCAATCTTAAGCTGACGTATTTCGAGATAGTCTGCCGAAATACCGTAAATAGTGGAAGGCGTATTATTGTTGCCGTTAATAAACTGTCCTGAAGCATTCACACTGGGCGAAATAGCAGCCAAATATTTTGACTGTTCCTTTAGTGTTTCGTAGTCCTTCAGTTTAAGTGTTTGCATGTCTGAAGCATCCTGCTGTGCGCCACCTGGCCCCTTATCCTGACCTGGACGAATCATAATCATGTTCGATCCCATCTCAGCAATATTGGCTTGAATGCTTTTTTTCGATCCTTGTCCAATAGCCATCATCGCTATAACCGAAGCTACACCAATGATAATGCCTAACATGGTTAAGAACGAGCGCAACTTATTAGCTGCTATGGCACGCAAAGCTATCTTAAAAAGATTGCTTATATTCATCTGTTTAAGTATTTAAGTGTTAGTATCAAGTGCTATATTCTAATGAATGGGAATGTGGTTCACATACCAATCTCAGAAACACAGACACCACTTTATCATATAACCTCAATAACCTTGATATATCCCCTACTCTTCAGGAGGTGGTAACTCTGCCAATGCTTGGGCTGCCGAGTGAATGTTGTGATTCACAACGTCCTCGCGGATAAGCCCATCGCGAAGAAAGATGTTACGACTCGAGTAGAGTGCAATTTCGGGATTATGCGTAACAAAGATAATGGTGCGCCCTGCTTTAAAAAGCTTTTGAAAGAGCACAAGAATCTCAAACGAGGTGCGTGTATCCAAGTTACCCGTAGCCTCGTCTGCCAAGATAACAGCGGGATTATTAACCAATGCACGCGCAATGGCTACACGTTGCATCTGTCCACCTGACATTTGGTTAGACTTATGATACAAGCGTTCGCCTAAGCCTACCATCTTTAAAGCTTCGATGCTACGTTCACGACGCTCAGCTGCCGAAACCGCTGAATTATACATCAAAGGAAGCTCTACATTCTCTACAGCCGTTGTTTTGGGCAAGAGGTTATAATTTTGAAATACAAAACCAATCTTGCGATTGCGTAGTACGGCTCGTTCACTGCGACGCATAGTACGCACACTTACCCCATCTAAGTAATATTCACCACTTGAAGGCGTATCGAGACAACCCAACTGATTAAGTAAAGTAGACTTACCCGAACCTGAAGTTCCCATGATGGTCACAAATTCACCTTCGTATATCTTAAACGACACACCTTTCAAAGCATGAACAGTTTCATCGCCTACCACAAAGTTGCGACGCACATTGTCCAATTCAATAACAACCTTTTTATCCTTACAATCTTCGGGCTGCGGAAACTTTTCTGCGTTATTCGTATTGTCAATATTTATTGCCATAAAGCTACCCTCCTTACTTTTTCTTTTTGCTTGGAGGACCTGGTGAGAACGGACTCTTTTCATCGCTTCCACCTTCGTCCGAAGCTGTTTGGTTGTCAGCCTCTGTAGTGGTTTCTTTCATGTCTACCACCACAATAGCCCCTTCTTTAATACCACTCAATATTTGTGTACGAGTTCCATTCGTTATGCCAATCTGCACACTGTATGCTTTAAACGTATTGCCCTCGCGCACCCAAACTTTGTGTGTGCCTTGACAATCCACAATTTTATCCTTGGGACCAACTGTTTCTTTGGTGGGTGTAAAACGCAAAGCCTTAGTAGGTACACTCAGAATGCCCGTTTGCTCCATTGTGTAAATTGTTACGTTAGCAGTAAGTCCGGGTTTTAATTTAAGATCGGGGTTAGGTGCAGAAATCACGACCTCATAAGTTACCACATTATTATCAGTCGTAGCTTCATTACGCACTTGAGTTACTGTACCCTCAAAAGTTTCATCAGGGTAAGCATCAACCGTGTAGGTAACACGCTGTCCTACCTTAACCTGACCTATGTCAGCCTCATCCACACTGGCAATTACACGCATATCTGTCATGTCCTTCACAATCGTAAACAATGTAGGCGTACTGAAACTTGAAGCCACAGTTTGTCCTTCTTCAACCGATTTGCTCAAAACGACCCCATCAATGGGCGAAGTAATCGTAGCGTAGCCCAAATTGGTTTGCGCCTTGTTTACAGCCTCCTGACGTTGCGCCATAGTGCTTTCAGCTTGTTGCAAAGAGAGGCGTGCGCTTTCATATTCGTTGGCACTAACCAATCCCTTGTTAAAGAGCGTTTTCATGCGGTTGAAGTTTGACTTCTGATAATCCAAATCACTCTTAGCACCTTGCAACTGACTGGTAGCACTCTTCAATTCACTAATCAAATTGGTTTTGTCGAGTTCTGCTATTACCTGTCCCTTCTTAACTGTGCTATTGTAATCTACATAAATTTTGTCGATGATACCCGACACTTGCGTACCCACTTCTACCGAGGTAACAGCCTCAATAGTACCTGTTGCGGTTACGCTATTGCCAATAGTGGCTTTTTCTACCTTAGCAGTTTCATAGCTTACCTCAAAGGGAGCATCCTGCTTGTGCATAAAATACCAAGCTCCACCTGCTATAGCAGCTACCGCTACTACACAGACAGCTATTTTCTTCACATTGAATTTCATATTGTTATGTGTTGTTTGATAAAGATTTTCTATAAATATTTTTGAAGAACCATATTAAGTTCAAATCCTCTAAATTACTTCAACGCTGCGCCACCATAAAAGCTTAACAAGTTGCGATTCAGCAGTGCCGTGTATTTATCTTGCAAGAGCGTTTGTTGTGCACTAAGCAAGTTTGAACGACTATTAAGCAACTCCGCAATATTCTTCAGTCCCAAGTTAAACTGCTCTGTCATTAAGTTGTAGCTAACAGAAAGGCTCTCAACATTCGATTTGGCAGCAACATACTTAGCTTGACTATTCGAGGCATTCAACCAATAAGTTTCAATGGTTTGGTAAAGTTGCTTTTGAATGTCTTGCAAGTTGAGTTGTGCTGTTGTTTCAGCCACTTTAGCACGTTCTACAGCACTCTTATTTTTACGATTATCGAAAATGGGAATGCTTACTGTAACCCCTAAAGTACCACTAAAGTTATTCTTCATCTGTTTAGCCCAATTTGTCTGACTACCAGTCATGTGACTATCACCAATACTGCCCGACAAACTAACTGTTGGCATATAACCACTTTTGGCAATTTTGGTACTCAGTTGACTCTGTTCGATAGCCAACTGAGAGCGCTTCACCTCAGGACGATTTTCAAGAGCAGCGGCATAAATAGCATCTTTGGTCGGAATACTATTCAACACTTCTGCATCGCTTGCATCAATACTTTGCACTTCAAACGTCTCAGTAGCAGGCAATTCCATCAACTGTTTAAGTTGCATTTTGGCATCGGCAATCTGCGTTTGCACATTCACAATATTATAGCGTCCCTGACTTACTTGCGACTCTAATTGAGCCAAATCAGCCTTCGACATATTGCCCACATTTACCATCTGTCGTCCACGTTCGCAAATAATGGAGTCTTGCTGCAACAAAGCGCGGTTAACATTCTCAGCCTCAGTCATATAGAGTATTTGAACATAAAGCTGTGCAATCTGTTCTTTTACTTTATTGGCAGTGGTTTGAGTGTCGTAAGCAGCCAGTTGTTGTGTATATTGTGCATTGGTAATGCTCATCCTGTTTTTATTACCATTCCATACCACCCACTGTGCATTGATGCCATAACTTCCATTTTGCGTTACCTTATCGGCAGCTGAGGTTGCAATACCACCATTCACAAAATTACCGCCACTTTCTTGAAAGGGTCGATAATTAACACCTTGTGTCACCGCAGCATTCAAACTTGGCAAGAGTCCTGCTTTAGCTTCAACCACATCCACACTGGCACTTTGTTCGGTGGCTTTACTTTGCAGCAGCTGCACATTATGACTAACGGCATAATCAATGCACTGCTTAAGCGTCCACACACCATCCGTTTGAGCTAAAGTTGCCAAGGGGAGCAATCCTAACGAAGCAACTACAATTTTCTTTGGTATATTCCACATAGTCATTCAGTTGTTTTTGTTTTAACGATTGCAAAGGTAAAGAGCCTAAAACCCAAAAAGGGGGAATAAAGACTCGTTGACATAGTAAAATAGACGAACACGAAAGTTTTATCGATGAATTTTTATGCAAAGGTCACACTTTAAGAAACCGTTGCGTTAAATACAGTTTTAGTAGGCTATCAAAAAGTACCTTGATTTGTGTTAGGAAACTTAGTTATTCATCTTAAACCACACTTTTTAATGTTCTTCTTATTTTATAGTTATCACTTTACAACCTTAAAAAGAGCGCATAGAATATTGGCAGACGATTATATTTTAGTAAATTTGCAGCAAAAATATAAGAAAATAAAAACCATGCCACAATATAACACCACTGAAGAATTTGAAAAGGTGCTGCATGACTGCCGCGAAATCTTTGTAAAAAAGTTGCACGACTATGGTACCGCATGGCGTGTTATGCGCCCCGAAACTGTAACAGACCAACTCTACATAAAGGCTGCACGCATTCGCAGCTTACAAATGAAGGGCTGCGCAATGGTTGACGAGGGGATAGTACCCGAATTTATTGCCATCGTAAACTATAGCATCATCGCCTTGATTCAATTAGACAAAGGTGTGGCAAATGCTGAAGACATTAACGTGGAAGAGGCAACCGAACTCTACGATAAGCATGCCCAAGAAGCCCTTGAGTTGATGCTAAAAAAGAATCACGACTATGACGAGGCATGGCGTGGCATGTTGGTAAGTTCGTATGCCGACTTAATCTTTATGAAGATTTTCCGCACCAAACAAATTGAAGCACTCAACGGAGAAACGCTGATTAGCGAGGGTGTGGCAGCTAACTACATGGACATGATGAACTATGCCGTATTTGGCTTGATAAAACTGACCCTTGAAAAGTAAGCTTTTTACATACACAACACGCACGCTGAGCATTCTCTGTCGCATCTTGCTCTGTGCCACTTTCATCTTCTCAGGTTTTGTGAAGGTGGCAGACCCTATGGGCATGACGCATAAGTTACACGCTTATGCCATTGCGTTGAATTTGCCCTACAGCCAATCCATGCTCTTGCTTGAGTTTTTGGCATGTGCCTTAGGCACGATTGAGTTTGTGTTGGGTGTGTATTTACTATTGGGAGTTCATCGCCGATGGACATCGCGCATCACGGCAGCCTTTATGCTCGTATTCACAGCGCTGACGGCATGGATATATATAGACAACCCTGTGCCCGATTGTGGTTGCTTTGGCGATGCTTTTATTTTAACCAATGGGCAAACATTGCTCAAAAACCTCGTGCTGTTAGCTGCAGCCCTTTTCCTATTCTATAAGCCTACACGCATTCATCGTCTCATCTCCACACGCAATTCGTGGGTCATATCCATCTACTCTTGGGTTTACGCCATCGTTTTGGCTGTATATACTTTACACTATCTGCCTGTAATTGATTTTTCGGCTTACACCAAAGGGGCTGATATCCGCGGTGCACTCAATGGTGAGATAACAGGACGGAAAGCCGAAAAGTTACTCAACTTTTATTTAGCTGATGCACGTACTGACGAAGATGTTACACTCGACATTCTGAATGATCGGGGCTACACTTTTTTATTAACAGCAGCTAACGTACAAGAAGCCGATGACGGCTGTTGCGACCGCATCAATGACCTCTACGACTACTGCCACGACCATGGCTATAAATTTTATATGGCAACAGGGTCAACAGGTAAGGAAGTAACTGACTGGATAGACCGCACAGGAGCCGCCTACCCTATTCTGTATGCTGAGGACACAGAGCTAAACACCATGGTGCGCTCTAACCCGGGGTTGCTTTTGTTACACGATGGTAAGGTTGCCGACAAATGGAGCAATAACAATCTGCCCGAAGTGGACAATAATAATACTACCCTTAACGATGTTACGCACCACCCCATCGCACATCCCGTAACTATGTTGCTACTATGGTTCGTGGTGCCCTTGTTGCTCATTGTGGGACTCGATTCCCTTTGGATTGGACATAAATTTTATAAACATCATATATACGTTAAACGTTTTAAACTCAAAAAAATCATGAGAAAGAAAATCGTTGCAGGTAACTGGAAAATGAACAAGAACCTGCAGGAAGGCGTTGCCCTTGCTAAGGAATTGAACGAAGTGCTCACAGCTGACAAGCCCAACTGCGGTGTAATTATCTGCACTCCTTTCATCCACCTCGCTTCAGTAGCAAACATCATCGATGCTAACATTATTGGCTTGGGTGCTGAAAACTGCGCTGACAAGGTAAGCGGTGCCTACACTGGTGAAGTTTCTGCCGAAATGGTAAAGAGCACTGGTGCAAACTACGTAATCCTCGGTCACAGCGAACGTCGTGCTTACTACAACGAAACTCCCGAGATTTTGAAGGAGAAGGTTAACTTGGCTTTGGCTAACAACCTCGACGTTATCTTCTGCATCGGTGAAGTACTTGAAGATCGCGAAGCTGGCAAGCAGAACGAAGTGGTTAAGGCTCAGCTCGAAGGTTCACTCTTCGACCTTACTGCCGAACAATTCTCACACATCATTTTGGCTTACGAACCCGTTTGGGCTATCGGTACAGGTAAGACTGCTACTGCTGACCAGGCTGAAGAAATGCATGCTTTCATCCGTCAGACCATCGCTGACAAGTTCGGTGCTGAGGCTGCTGAAAATGTTTCTATCCTCTATGGTGGTAGCTGCAAGCCCTCTAACGCTAAGGAAATCTTCTCTAAGGTTAACGTTGATGGTGGCTTGATTGGTGGCGCTGCTTTGAAGGCTGCTGATTTCAAGGGTATTATTGATGCTTGGAAGGCTTAAACCTTTGAGCTACTAAGGGATTCTTAAAAGCTACCCAAAGGTAATTCTAAAATCCCCCCTTTAACTTAGTGTAAATGTGTGGCATTGCTACGCTACGCTACACATTTACACTATCTTAAACTATAGAAGTTTCACTGAATAAAAACCTCATGAAAGCTTTAATCTTATTTGTCTTTGCTTCTTTACTTACTTTTCAACTCCACGCACAGAAAACTTATACCGAAAAACTACGCCAAAACGAAGCTGGTAAAGGCTCCGTAATCATTAACCACTCACCCGAAATTGACAATGTGGTTAACTATGGCAACAAGAAAAAAAGCAGCACAACTGCTACACCCGTTGCACACAACACCCCCAAGACGCAAACCGACAAACACACAGAAAGCACTCCCACTCCACACACAACAAACACGAACAAAACGGAGCACGAGCACAAAGAGGGTAAGACAAATACTGAAGCCTCGCACACTGCTACAAAGTTGCACACCAACAACGCTGCTTCAACACGTAGCAATGGCAAGCACTACACCTCGCGTGTACGACACAAAGCACGTGGCTTCCGCATTTGCATCTTTACAGGTGGCAACACACGCGCCGACAAGATGAAAGCCATTGAAATGGGTAACAAATGCCGACAACTCTTCAGAGAATTGGCTGTATATCCCAGTTTTGAGGCACCACGCTGGGTAACACATGTTGGTGATTTCAAAACACGACAAGAGGCTCAAAAATACGTTACACGCATTCGCCGTGCTCGCTTCACATACGAAACGCGCATTGTGGCAAGTGAGGTGAATGTACCCTACTAATTATATATAGAACGAACATACGTGCCCTACTCCCATTAAGTAGAAAGAGATAAGGTGTGTTTTAAGTAGGTTTTCAAAATTATTTTATACAATCAGTACGTGTTATTTTCGCATTGAAAGCACGTTCTCGGGCGCATCTGTTTCCCTCGTTCTCAGTCACATAGCCCGCTATGCTCCTTCATCCGAGGAAAACAGCTGCATCCCGATAACGCACTTTCAATGTAAAAATAATTTCGAACACCTACTTATACTTACCCCTTGATACTTACTCTTTAAGGTATAACAACACTCAAAAATGGAAACAGACAAACTTGAACAACTGCAACATCACTATCACGAGATACTGAAATTGTTGGGCGAAGACGCTGAACGCGAAGGCTTGGTAAAAACTCCTTTGCGTGTAGCCAAGGCTATGCAGACCTTAACCCGCGGTTACGAAATGAACCCTCAAGCTGTGCTAAACTCAGCTAAGTTTAGCGAACCTTACAACCAAATGGTGATTGTGAAGGATATACACTTCTACTCGCTCTGCGAACACCACATGCTCCCTTTTTACGGCAAGGTTCACGTAGCTTACATTCCTAACGGCTATATCACGGGACTCTCTAAAATAGCCCGTGTGGTAGATATCTTCTCACACCGTTTGCAGGTGCAAGAGCGCATGACGAAGCAGATAAAAGACTGTATCAACGAAGCGCTCTCGCCCTTAGGCGTAATGGTTGTGGTTGAAGCCAAACACATGTGCATGCAGATGCGCGGTGTTGAAAAGGATAACTCTGTTACCATGACTTCGGACTTTTGCGGTGCTTTTGAACAGGCTAAAACACGTGCTGAGTTTTTGCAGCTTATTGGCAAACAGGGGTAACAACACGAGGTGCCACTGATAAGGTAATGTGCCGACACACGGACTAACTTGATTATCTGCGGCACCTTCGCATTTTTAAGGTTAAAAAAATGCTGCACTTTAAAGCGAAGCATTCCCCCCCCCTTTCTGAAAAACAGCATAAAAAAAATCCTCACACATCCACACAATAATATTCACGACTCTTCGTTATACACAATAGAATATGATTGAATACATCAGAGGCATCGTTGACGAACTGACACCCACCCAAGCCATTATAGAGGCTAAATCGGGTGTAGGCTATGCACTGAGCATCTCGCTCAACACCTACACAGCCATTCAAAACAAAAACGAAGTTAGACTCTTTGTTTATGAAGTGATACGCGAAGATGCCTACCTACTCTTTGGATTTGCCACACGCACAGAGCGCGAACTCTTTGAATTACTCATCAGCATATCGGGTGTAGGTGGACAAACTGCACGTATGATTCTTTCGGCCTTCACGCCAGCTGATTTAGCTAATATCGTTCAAAGTGAGGACGTTCGTTCACTTAAAAGCGTAAAAGGAATTGGTCCGAAAGCCGCCCAACGTATCATTGTGGAACTTAAGGACAAGATGGCAAACTTTATGGGTTCGGGCACTGCAAGTCAGACTGCCGAAGGTGCGAATGTTACGGTATCTTCACCTGTTGTTGATGAAGCTGTACAAGCATTAGCCGTATTAGGTTTTTCGCCCGCTCCCACCCAAAAAGTGGTTATGCAAATTGTGAAAGACGATCCTTCAATTCCCGTTGAAGGCATTATCAAAAAAGCCTTGAAAATGCTTTAAAGGTAAATTCATACTCCTATAAGGGTGGTTCTGTATTTGCTTTAAGACAGGTTCTTTAAAAAAAAAACCGATAACTGATACTTCAATCATTCCATAAGTATCAACCCACATAAACTAATTAGTAACTGTTGAAACATACGTTCTACATATTGCTGCTTGTATTAGCCTCTGCGAGCATTGGGGCTGGTCAGGCGGCTTTTATGCACTTTAATACTACGAAGCCGACCACCGAGGCGCAAGAGAGCCATGGCACCCACATGTACCCTACTCAAGCCCCGTTGTTGTCGGACAATGACACGTTGCCTAAAGTTAAAAAAACATCTTTCACCACATGGGCTGACACAGCACGCGGTCCTATTGACCTTCGCGACCCTCAAAACCTAAAAACCGAGGCTGAATACGATGACCAAACAGGCAGCTACCGTTGGGGACGCAAATTAGGTGACGAGTTTCTTGACACTCCTTTCTCTATGTCGTGGGAGGAATATCAAAACCTCATGATGCGTCGCTCTATAGCCAATTATTATCGTGCAAAGAATGCTGAGGAATTTAAAAAACAAGGTAAAGAAAAGTTTGATTTTACGGACATGCACTTTGACTTAGGTCCTATGAACAAAGTGTTTGGCCCTGGTGGTGTGCGCATTAAAACGCAAGGTTCGGCAGAGCTAAAAATTGGTGCTAACACTCGTTTCACAGACAACCCAAGTCTTTCAGAGCGCAACCGCAAAGTTTTTGGCTTTGACTTTGATGAAAAAATTAACCTGAGCCTCAACGGAAAAGTGGGCGACAAGGTAAACATGGACTTTAACTATAACTCTGAAGCTACCTTCGACTTTGACACACAGAGTTTGAAGTTGCGCTACGAGGGCAAAGAAGATGAAATTATCAAACTCGTTGAAGCGGGTAATGTGAGCATGCCTACCAACTCATCGTTGGTGCGTGGTGCGTCTTCACTCTTTGGTGTGCGCACCGACATGCAGTTTGGTAAACTCAAGCTTTCGACCGTTGTTGCACAAAAGAAATCGTCTTCGTCATCCGTTAGTTCAAAAGGCGGTTCACAACTCACGAGTTTTGAATTCTCGGCAGATGCCTACGACGAGAATCGTCATTTCTTTCTTTCACACTACTTCCGCGACCATTACGACGACAACATGCGTCAGTTGCCCAACATTACATCGGGCATCACCATCAACCGTATCGAAGTGTGGGTGACCAACAAAACAGGTGCCACAAACGATACGCGCAACATTGTGGGCTTTACAGACTTAGGCGAATATAGCCACATAGCCAACGATATGTGGTCGCCTGCTAAAGATGTTAATCCTACCAACAACTCTAACACGCTCTATATGGCGCTGACTAACGACCTCGTGGCAGCACGTAACATCTCGGCAACCACGCCTACGCTCGATGCAGCAGGGCTTGTTGGGGGCAGTGATTACGAAAAGTTAGAGTCAGCACGCAAACTCTCAAGTTCTGAATATAACGTAAACGCTGCCTTAGGCTACATCTCACTAAAACAAACTCTGCAGACCGACCAAGTTTTGGCAGTGGCATACGAATACACCTACAAAGGACAAACCTATCAAGTAGGTGAATTCTCGTCAGACCACAAAGATAACAAAGAGGCTCTCTATGTAAAAACTCTAAAGAATACTGCCTGCACCCCCACCATGGGGAATTGGGACTTGATGATGAAAAACGTCTACGCATTGGGAGCTACTTCTGTGCAGAAAGATAAGTTTAAGTTAGACATTAAAATATTGTCTGACACAACAGGCGTATACCTAAGCTACATCCCCGATCCCAGTATCAAGGACAAAAAAATACTTACACTTGTAGGACTCGACCGTTTAGACAACAATAACAAAATTGGTGCTAACGGTGTGTTCGACTATGTAGAAGGCTACACCATCGATGCTTCGAGTGGTCGCGTATTCTTCCCCGTAGTCGAACCTTTTGGCACATCTTTAGCCAAGAGTATCAACAACAAAGCTATTTCTGATAAATACGTATTTCAAGAACTCTACGACTCAACCCGAACCATCGCCAAGCAGATTGCCGAACGCAACAAATTTTTAATTACTGGTCAATATAAAGCCACACGCAACGATGAGATTCAACTGAACGCCATGAATATTCCGCGCGGTTCGGTTGTTGTAACTGCTGGTGGACAATTGCTGACAGAAGGCTCTGACTATACAGTGGATTATAACTCAGGTGTTGTACGTATTCTTAACAAGAGCATTTTGGATGCAGGTACTAACGTAAATGTAAGTTTGGAGAGCAATACCGACTATGGCATGCAGCGCAAAACCATGTTCGGCATGAATTTTCAATATGACTTCTCCAAGGACTTTCAAATGGGTGGTACGTTTATGCACTTGGGCGAAAAACCTCTAACCACTAAAGTGGCAATGGGTTCAGAGCCGCTCAACAATACCTTGTGGGGACTCAATTTATCGTGGAAAAAACAAAGCCAGCGTCTTACCGATTGGATTGACAAACTCCCACTTATTCATGCCACAGCTCCTTCAAGCATCAACTTCTCAGCCGAATTTGCCCAACTCGTAGCAGGCAAGAGTCGCGGTGCACAAGGTAACGCATCTTATATCGATGACTTTGAAAACTCAAAGAGTGAAATAGACATTTCCAATCCCCAAGAGTGGAACCTCTCGAGTGTGCCTTCCATGTTCCCAGAGTCTAAATATAGCAATGACGTGCGCTATGGGTACAACCGCGCCTTGTTGGCATGGTACTACATCGACCCGCTCTTTACACGTCGTTCATCAAGTTTAACTCCCAGCCACATCAAAAACGATTTGGCGCAACTCTCCGACCCCGATGTTCGTGAGATTTACAAGAGTGAGCTTTTCCCAAACAAGAGTGTAAATATGCAAGAGTCTAACACGCTGAATGTGTTAAACCTTGCCTTTTACCCCAACGAACGTGGTCCGTACAACCTCGACCCCTCACTCGATGCCAACGGCCGTTTGCTCAACCCAAGCCAACGTTGGGGCGGTATGATGCGCAAACTTGAGACCTCCGACTTTGAAGCAGCCAACATTGAGTACATTGAATTTTGGATGCAAGACCCATTTATTAAAGCAAAAGAATCAGGCACAACATTCAATGGCGACCTCTATTTTAACTTAGGTGAAATAAGCGAGGATGTACTCAAAGACGGTAAAAAGTTCTATGAGAGCGGTCTCCCCATCGACGAAGACCCCACGCAATACACTGAAACAATATGGGGGCGTGTACCCACTCAAAACACGGTAACCTATGCCTTTAACACAGCAAGCGGTGCACGTGCCAAACAAGATGTGGGATTTAATGGTTTGAGTTCTGAACAAGAACGCTCCTATCCTGCCTATGCTGCCTTTTTAGCAGCCATTCAGCCTAAGGTGTCGGCTGCCGTTTACGACACTATTCTGCAGTCACCCTCAGCCGACAAGTATCACTACTTCCGCGGCTCAGACTACGATCGCGAAGGACGTTCCATCCTCGACCGCTACAAATACATCAACAATCCTAATGGCAACTCGCCCGATGCTGACAGCTCGCCCGAGAAATATAGCACTGCCTATAAAACACAACCTGATGTAGAAGATATTAACCAAGACTTTACACTCAACGAATACGAAAAATATTACCAATACCACGTGCGCATTGCCGAAGATGCCATGCAGGTAGGTCAGAATTACATTGTGGACAAACGCGTGTCGAGCCAAAAAACGCGCGATGGCAAAACCAAGGAATACACTTGGTATCAGTTCCGCATCCCTGTCGACCAATACGAAAAGCGCGAAGGAGGTATCTCCGACTTCTCCTCAATCCGCTTTATGCGAATGTTCCTCACTGGTTTCGAAAAGCCCGTAGTGCTCCGTTTTGCCACACTCAACCTTGTACATGGTGAATGGCGCTCTTACGAACAAGCTCTCTATCAAGGTAAATCTCCCGAAGCCAGCGGTACGCTCGAAGTAAGTGCCGTAAACTTTGAAGAAAATAATGCCAAGGAGCCTGTTAACTACATTATGCCCCCAGGCATTAGCCGTGTGGTTGACCCTGGACAAACACAAATTCTGCAAAATAATGAGCAAGCCCTCTCACTCACTGTGAAGCAGTTGGGCAGTGGCGATGCCCGAGCTGTGTATAAAAACACCAATCTCGACTTGCGTCGTTACAAACACCTGCAAATGTTCACCCACGCTAATTCGCTCATTGGCGAAAATGCAGTAGAGGATGGTCAAACCTCCATCTTCATCCGCTTAGGTTCGGACTACAAAAGCAATTTCTACGAATATGAAATACCGCTGAAGATAACCCCCGCTCGTCGCTATGCCGACAACAACAGCGAGGCACGCTTGGTGTGGCCAGACGACAACATGCTCGATATCGACCTCAACCAGCTCACCAACGTCAAGAACAATCGCAATAAGCAAAAGGCGTTGGGCATGGCTTCGTACGCTCAACTTTATTCAGAGTACGATGCAAATCGTCCTGCCAACAAAATCAGCGTGATGGGTAATCCTTCGTTGGGCGAAGTGCGCACTATTATGATTGGTGTGCGCAACAACTCGCGTACAGTGCAGAATGTCGAAGTATGGGCCAACGAATTGCGCTTGCAGCAATTCACCAACAAAGGCGGCTGGGCAGCTCAATCGCAACTTAATGTGCAACTCTCAGACTTAGCATCGGTCAACCTTACGGGACACATTGAAACCGAAGGTTTTGGTGGTTTGGAAGAAACCGTAACTCAACGTCGTGACAATAATCTCTACGAGTATTCAGTCACGACAAACGTCAATGCCGGAAAGTTCTTGCCCGAAAAGGCTAAGCTCAATGCACCTATTTACTACTCCTACTCAAAGCAACGCACTTCGCCACGCTACAATCCGCTCGACACTGACATGGAGTTGCAAGAGGCATTAGACGCCTTGCCCAACAAAGCACAAAAAGACTCGTTAAAGAATATTGCTGAAAATGTTATTATCAACAAAAACTTCAGCATATCGGGCGCACGATTCAACATCGCCACAAAACGTCACCCCATGCCCTACGACCCAGCCAACTTCACCTTTGGTTATGCACACTCCTCGCGCAACACCACAGGCGAAACCACCGCGTGGGAGAAAGACCAAAACTGGAAGTATTCTTTCAACTATAATTGGTCAACCAACTTCAAGCCTTTCGAACCCTTTAAAAAGTCGAAGAACAAGTCTAAGTGGTTCAAAATCTTGAAAGAGCAAAGCTACAACTATTTGCCGCAAAACATCGGTTTCAATTCTGACATCACTCGCTCTTACTACGAATTGCAAGAGCGCGACATGGAAAATCTCGACAACCATTCATTGCCTCTGAGTTGGTCGAGCGATTTTCTTTGGAACCGTTCTTTCCAATTGCGTTGGGACTTAACCAAGAATATGCACGCCAACTTCTCATCGGGAACGAATGCCGAAATCGAGCAGCCCTACACTGCTGTAAACAAGGACTTGTATCCCGATCGCTACACAGCCTGGAAAGACTCGGTATGGAACAGCATCAAGCATCTGGGACGCCCCTTGTCTTACCAACAGAATTTCGACTTCTCATGGAAGTTGCCCATCAACAAGATTCCCTACCTAACGTGGATTACCACTGACGCTGCCTACAATGCAACTTACAATTGGGCACGAGGTTCTGAACTTGAAAACGGCACCACTCTTGGCAACACCATCAACAACTCAAGAAACATCACAGCCAACGGACGCCTCAACATGGAGACGCTCTATAACTATGTACCTTTCTTGAAAAAAGTGAACCGCAAATATGCGCAAACACCGAAGGATAAAAAGAAAGGTGCCGACACCAAGAAAGCCTTCCAAAAAGAACTCACGCTGAAAGCCGACACTACCCAAGTGTTGCAGCACAACCAGCGCTCAAAGAAGCTACGTGTAACAGCTCTCCGCCCCGACGGAACACGTTACCCCATCCGCTTCAAGGTGTTAGACAATAACAAAATTCTCATACTCTCGCAAGACACCGCACGTCTAAAAGTAACGGTTACACCTAAAAAACGCACCGAAGACCAAGGTTGGTACAAGGGGTTGCAAATGGGTTCGCGCTTCCTCATGATGGTACGCAACTTAAGCATCAATTACACCAACCGCTTTAACATGAGTGTGCCAGGGTTCCTTCCGCAAATTGGCGACGTTTTCGGACAAAGCAAGGGAGCTGGGTCGTTAGCCCCAGGTCTCAACTTTGCCTTTGGTGCAACCGATGAGAGTTATGTGCGCCACGCTACAGAACGCGGTTGGTTGCTCATGGCTGACAGTGTAACCACGCCAGCCACCTCAAACCTCACCGAGTCATTACAGCTGCGTGCCACACTCGAACCTTTCCGCGATGTGAAAATCGACCTCAATGCGTCGCGCAACACCACACGCAACCGCAGCATCCAGTTTATGTTCGATGGCATGCCTACCACACAAACGGGTTCATTCACCATGACAACCATCTCAATTGGCAGTGCCTTCGAAAAAACGGGCTCTCCCGATAAAGGCTACAAGAGCAAAACCTTCAGTAAGTTTGTCAACTCGCTCGAGGGGTACCGTCAGCAAGTGGAAAGTCAATATGCAAATGCTACCTACCCTATAGGTTCAAAATTAGCAGGCAAGCCCTTCGACCCCGCCAACGGAACCGTAAGTGCTTATGCCCCCGAGGTAATGATTCCCGCATTCCTCGACACCTACACCTTAGGCAACAGTGGCTTAGACATCTTCCCCTCGTTACTCAAAATGTTGCCCAACTGGAGCATCTCCTATGGTGGACTCTCAAAACTGCCTAAGATGAAGAAAGTGTTTAAGAGCTTCAACCTCAACCACTCCTACAAGAGTGTCTATTCAGTAGGCTCCTACAACACCTACACCAGCTACATGGAATATATGAATGGGTTTGGCTTTATCAACGATGTTGTTTCGGGCAATCCCATCCCAAGTTGTATGTACGATGTCACAACCGTGAGCATCAACGAGAGCTTCTCGCCCCTAATTGGTGTAGATATGACTTTCCAAAACAATTTCACAGCAAAGGTCGAAATGCGTAAGACCCGTGTACTCACGCTCAGCATGACCTCGCAGCAGTTAGCCGAAACACGCTCTAACGACTTTGTAGTTGGCTTTGGATATAAAATTGCCGACCTCAATCTCTTTGCCCCCAAGCGCACCATCAGAGGTAAGCAAAAGGGCGGAGGCAGCAAAAATGCCGCAGCCAGCAACAAGGGCTTTGCTAACGACATGAACTTGCGACTCGACCTCACCTTCCGCAATCAGAACGCGCTGAACCGCGACATTCTTACGCAGCTCACGCAAGCCACAAGCGGTAACAAGGCTGTGCAAGTGTCGTTCTCGGCAGACTATGCGCTGAGCAAACTGCTCACACTCACTGCCTACTACGACCGACAAATGAACAAGCCTCTGCTCACCTCCAGCTCTTATCCCGTAACAACGCAAGACTTTGGTGTGAGCATCAAGTTCACGCTCAACAGATAATTTACAAAAATGAAACCCTCATGACAATTTAAAAAAGTCGCCCAAGTGAATGAAAAGGACTGC
>UQPD01000031.1 GCA_900542795.1 uncultured Prevotella sp.
ACGAGATTACTACGCGTCTCGTGGGCTCGGAGATGTGTATAAGAGACAGCCTTAACCCTCACATAGAATGTAATACTTTATCAGCGTTGCTCACATAGAATGTAATACTTTATCAGCGTTACTCACATAGAATGTAATACTTAATACTTAATACTTAATACTTAATACTTAATACTTATTTGTTTATGGCTCGTACGCTTATTCGCATTACGCAGGGCATTACACGTCATCCTGATTATCGCATGGCGCAGCCTGTGGACTTTGTTTTGACCGAAGGAGAGCCTTTGGCAATATGTGGTCCAAATGGAGGTGGTAAATCGCTTTTGGTGGATATGCTAACAGGCGCACACCCTTTGCTTGGCGATGCCATAAAATATGATTTTGGTGGTAGAAATGGGAATCGTGCGGCAGATAATGTGCGCCTTGTGAGTTTTCGCGATGTGTATGGGGGCAATGAGCCTGCTTACTATCAGCAGCGATGGAACCAGGCAGATGAGCAGGTTTTTCCCACTGTTGGCGAGATGCTTGTGCAAGCGTGGAAAACCTGGCACCCTGATGAGTCGGAAATGAGCTTTAACATAAACTCGAATCCAGTAATAGCACATTTACGGGTAGATGAGCATGCAAATAAGCCCATCAACCAACTGTCGAGTGGTGAATTGCGACGCATGCAGTTAGCACGTATGTTGATGTCGGCACCCACTGTGCTTATTATTGATAACCCCTATATTGGACTTGATAAGGACGCACGTGTGATGCTTACGCAAGTGCTTGCGGAGTTAGCAAAAAAACTTACATTGGTGCTTGTGGTAAGTCGTAGTGAGGATGTTCCGCCATTTATTGAGCAGGTAGTATGTGTAGAAAATAAAGTGGTGAGTGCTCCAATGTCTGTGACTACTTATGTGGAGAAAGAACAAGCCACATTGCCTAAGAGGGCAGAACGTATCAAGTTGCCTAAGGATGCTGATTTACGCCATGAGGTGCCACAAGAGGTAATAGACTTTAATCGTATTAGCATTCGTTATGGTGAGCGTACGATTTTGCGTAACCTGAGTTGGCATGTACGTAGTGGTGAACATTGGGCTTTGGTCGGTGAGAATGGTGCGGGTAAAAGCACTTTGCTTTCATTGGTCTGTGCCGATAATCCACAAGCCTATGCCTGTGATATCCGTTTGTTTGGATGTCAGCGAGGCAAAGGTGAAAGTATTTGGGATATAAAGCGTCGCATAGGTTATGTGTCGCCTGAGATTTATTCAACCTATCGTAAGTCTTTGCCTACCATTGATATTGTGGCAAGTGGGCTGCGCGACACTGTAGGACTGTATTGCCAACCTTCAGACGAGGAACGTGCTGTGTGCATGGAGTGGTTGCGTGTGTTTGGTGCTGAACACCTTGCGCAGCAAAATTACTTGAAGCTTTCTTCGGGACAACAACGCTTGGTGCTGCTTGTGCGGGCTTTTGTGAAATGTCCTGATTTGCTGATTCTTGATGAGCCTTTTCATGGACTTGACAATGCCACACGCTTGCATGCGCAGCATGTGATTGACCGTTATATGCAAAATCCTACCAAGACGTTGGTGATGGTGAGTCATTATCGCGAGGAGTTTCCACGCTGCATCACTTGTTTCCAGATGTTGGTGAAGCAGCATAAAAAAGAGTGAGAATGTACTCGGTCTTAACAAAATGCAATGCGTGTGTGGTAAATAACTAACAAAATGCGAGGTGGAGTGTGTATTTATTATTATATTTGCAAGCAAAACTAAATAGAAACCAAAATAGAATATACGTTTATGCTTACACTCGACCTCATATATAAAGCGTCTACCGTTTTAAAGGATGTGGTGCGACGCACGCAACTCATTCCAACACAAAAAATCAATACGAAAGCCAACGTCTTTCTGAAACCCGAGAACTTGCAAGTTACTGGTTCGTTTAAGGTACGTGGTGCGGGTTTTAAAATATCGCAACTTAGCGATGAAGAAAAAGCCCATGGTGTTATTGCTTGTTCGGCAGGCAACCATGCACAAGGTGTGGCTTTGGCTGCACGGCGCTATGGCATTCAGGCTTTGATATGTATGCCTTCGGGGGCTCCCATATCGAAGGTGGAAGCTACACGCGAAATGGGAGCTGAAGTTTGTTTGGTACCTGGCGTTTACGATGATGCTTATGCACGTGCCATGCAGCTGAATGAGGAGAAGCACATGACATTTATTCACCCCTTCGATGACGAACAGGTTATTGCAGGACAAGGCACGGTGGGTATGGAAATTCTGAATGAAAATCCTGATATTGATGTGATATTTGTGCCTATCGGTGGAGGAGGCTTGGCAAGTGGCGTGGCTTATGCGGTGAAAATGCTGAAGCCTTCGGTGCGTGTGGTGGGTGTGCAAGCACAGGGTGCTCCCAGCATGCTGAATAGTGTTGACCATAACCAAATTGAAACGCTGACGAATGTGTTGACCATTGCCGATGGCATTGCGGTGAAGGAACCTGGTGTGCATACCTTTGAATTGGTGCAGCAGTATGTTGACGACATTGTGAGTGTGACGGAGGATGAAATTTGTGCTGCTATTTTGGCACTGATTGAGCAACACAAGCTCATAGCTGAAGGGGCAGGTGCTGTGAGTGTGGCGGCTGCCATGTTTAACAAGGTGGATATTGAAGGCAAAAATGTGTGCTGCATTGTGAGTGGCGGTAACATTGATGTTACGATTTTGAGCCGTGTGATTAACCGCGGTTTGATGAAGGGTGGACGTACTACAGAGATGTTGGTGGAAATGGCAGATCGTCCTGGTTCGCTCTTGGGACTTTGCCAAGTAATATGTCGCCTTGGTGCTAATATTATTTCTATTCACCACGAGCGTAATGGCGAGAGTCCTGACGTAAACTCATGTAACTTGCGCATGGTGCTTGAAACGCGCGACCAAAAACACATCGATGAATTGCACCAAGCTATTGAGCACGCTGGATATTCTATATTGAATTAAGGGGAGGTGGTTCTACAAAAAATAAATGGCTAATCCATAAGGGGCAAAGTATGTTGACACGGATGGTAAACGATGTCAATGTGCTTTGCCTCTCTTTTTTAATGTATTGCAGCCCGATAAGCTGAAAAGGTGTGCATTGTATGAAAAAATCGCAGTCCACTTCTTTCTTATATCAAAATTATTGTCGAAATTTGCACACCTAATTCGCAAAACAACGCATTAAAACGCATTAAAAAGATACGATGGACAACCCGGCATACATCCAATGGCAGCAGTGCATGCAGCTTATTAAGCAGAGCATTCCAAGTGAACACTACAACACCTGGTTTGCTCCTTTGGAGTTTTTGAGCTTTGCCGATGGGGTGCTTGAGGTGCGTGTGCCAACTCGCTATTTTGCTGAGTATTTTGACAAGCATTATGTGTCGTATTTTATGCAAGCGGTGCATCGTTGTTTTGGAAACGGAAATATTCGGTTGAGGTATATCATGCCCGAAGAACCTGTGGGCAACGAACAACCCGACCCTTTGTTTAAAGTGGGTCCCACTTCAGCTAAAAAAGAGCAGGTTGTGAATCGTTACAGCATGACTTCGCCCCAACAGCAATCTGCCTTGCCACCACTCGACTCGCAGCTCAACCGTAGGTATACGTTTGATAATTTTGTGGAGGGAGGTAGCAATAAACTATCGCGCAGTGTGGGATTGAGCATAGCTGAAACTCCAGGCAAGAGCACTTTCAACCCTTTCTTTCTTTATGGTCCCAGTGGGGTGGGAAAAACTCACTTGGTAAATGCTATTGGCGTGCGCATCAAACAGCTCATGCCCGAAAAGCGTGTGCTCTTTGTTTCGGCTCATGTGTTTAAAACGCAGTTTACCGACTCGGTGTTGCACAACACGCAGAACGATTTCATCAACTTCTATCAGTCGATTGATGTGTTGATAATCGACGACATACAAGAAATTACCACGCCCAAAACGCAGATGGCTTTTTTCCACATCTTCAACCATTTGCAGCAAAACAACAGACAGATTATCATTACTTGCGACCGTCCTCCTGTGCTCTTCGAAGGTATTGAGGAGCGTATGCTTACCCGTTTTAAGTGGGGTATGACGGTTGAAATGGAGAAGCCCGACACAAAATTGCGTCGTGATATTTTGATTTCTAAAATTCGTAGGGATGGTCTTGACGAGGTTATTCCTGCCGATGTTGTGCAGTATATTGCCCAAAATGTGGAAAGTTCTGTGCGTGAGCTTGAGGGTATTATAAACTCAATCATGGCTTACTCGGTTGTGGATAACTGCGAAATAGACCTTGCGTTAACCCATCGGGTGGTGGCGCGTGCTGTTAATCTTGAAAAGAAAGAACTTAGTGCCGATGACATTTCGTCGGCAGTGTGTCAGCATTATGGTGTGAAGCAGAAGGACCTTTCATCCAAGAGTCGTAAGCAGAACATTGTGCAGGCGCGTCAGTTAGCCATGTATCTCATTCACAAATACACCGAAACTACTTACAGCCAAATAGGGCGTATGTATGGCAAGCGCGATCATAGCACCGTGCTCTATGCTTGCAATCAAGTGGGACGCCGCATTGGGGTGGACAAAACCTTCCGTCGAGAGGTGGAGGAACTTGAAGGCGCATTAAAGTAAACACTTTATTGAAGTCGTCAGAAAAGTTTAGACGACTTCATTATGATGATATCCCCCAAAGCCTTGTTGCATAAAATATTTGCAACAAGGCTTTGCTTGTTAATAGCGCATTGAAAATCAAGAAAACAGGGTGTTAATTTGAAAAACTGATGAAAAACAACAAATGTGCCGATTTTTATGTGTAAGTTTGCTCTTCATTAACTAAAACACAATATGAACAACAAGCATACGAGTCTGTTTAAAACGGCAGACGGACACAATTATCTTTGGCCCTTTATTCTCGTTACAACCCTGTTTTTTCTGTGGGGGTTTGCACATAGCATATTAGATGTGCTCAATAAGCATTTTCAAGAAACATTGCATATCGACAAAACACAATCGGCTTTGGTGCAGGCGGTGGTGTATGGGGGCTATTTCTTAATGGCATTGCCTGCAGGATGGATCATTCGTCGATTTGGATATCGCACGGGGGTAATTGCTGGGCTGATGCTTTATGGGGTAGGAGCCTTGTTGTTTATTCCAGGTGGTAGCATACAATTGTTCCCATTCTTTCTGCTTTCATTGTTTATTATAGGTTGTGGACTTACGTGTCTTGAAACGGCTGCCAATCCCTATGTTACTGTTTTGGGAGATAGTGAGGGAGCTGAACAACGCATCAATCTTTCGCAGTCCTTTAATGGTTTGGGATGGATTGTGGGTCCGTTAGTGGGTGGTTACTTCGCTTTTTCGCAAGGTGGTGGAAACATATCCTTGCCCTATGCCGTAATAGGTGTGGTTGTGCTTTGTGTGGCATTTATTTTTACCCGTGTAAAACTGCCTGAGGTGGAGGCTGCCGAAGTTGAAACCACAACGGTTCGGTGTGCTGAAAAATCTATTTGGCAACACCGTAACTTTGTGTGGGGCATGGCTGCCCTATTCCTTTATGTAGCTGCACAAACGGGCATCAATAGTTTTTTTATAAACTATGTAACCGAAACATCCCCCACCATTTCTAATGACACCGCAGCCATGCTCTTAGGTTATGGGGGTATGGGATTGTTTATGGTAGGCCGTATGGGCGGTGGATGGATTATGGCACGCATCCGGGCTGAGCGTGTGTTGCTTGCTTGTGCCATAGGTGCTACATGCGCCATGGGAGTGTTGCTTACAGGAGCGGGCGTGTGGGGCATTGTTGCCTTTTTTGTGTGCTATTTGTGCGAGAGCATTATGTTTCCCACCATCTTTAGTCTTTCGTTGCGCGGAATGGGGCACCACACCAAGTTAGCCTCGTCGCTTCTCATTATGTGTATTGTTGGTGGTGCAATAGCTCCCGTTGTGATGGGTGCCATTGCCGATAGCCAAAGCATGTCGTTGGCATTTATTGTCCCCTTGTTGTGTTTTGTCTTCATCTCTGTTTATGCGGCACGTTTACGCGTAAAATAAGGAAGAAGCTTTTGAATATTTTTTTTAAGCCCTCTCTATCCAAAGCCCTTTCTATCCAAAACCCTCTCTATGCAAAACAAAGAAATAACGCGCTAAGTTGTTCGGCTTTTGCGCAAATATGGGTAATTTTGCATCCGATATGAAGCGCGATAACTTTACTTTTCTTACACAAGCTCCCGTACATAGGGTGATATTGACCATGGCTGTACCCACCATCATCTCGATGTTGGTTACCAGTTTCTATAGCATGGCAGACACTTTCTTTGTGAGCCAAATCAACACACAATGCACTGCTGCAGTAGGCATTGTGTTTTCAGTAATGTCGATGATACAAGCCATAGGTTTCTTTTTTGGTCATGGTTCGGGCAATTACATTTCGCGCAAATTGGGTGCCCGACAAGTAAACGATGCGCGTATCATGTCGGGTACGGGGTTTGTTTATAGCCTATCGTTTGGCATATTGTTAGCCCTGTTTGGTCATCTTTTTATCAATGAAATAGCCATTGCACTTGGTTCAACGCCCACCATCTTGCCTTACACCACACGCTATTTAGGCATCGTGTTGTTGGGAGCTCCCTTCATGACCGCTTCGCTCACCATGAACAATCAGATGCGTTTGCAAGGCAATGCTGCTTTTGCTATGTATGGCATCTTTACGGGAGCTTTGCTCAATGTTGTGCTCGACCCTTTGCTGATATTTGCACTGCATTTGGGCATTGATGGTGCTGCATGGGCAACCGTGGTGAGTCAGATGTGTAGTTTTTTTATCTTGCTTTATATGACGCGGAAAAATGGGGGCATACGCATTGATGTTCGCAATTATTCTCCTCGTTTAACTTATGTGAAAGAGATTATATTTGGGGGTACTCCCTCGCTTTCTCGGCAAGGTTTAGCGGCATTGTCCACCATTGCACTCAATGTGTCGGCAGGTGTGTATGGCGATGCTGCCATTGCTGGCATGAGCATCGTGACCCGTTTTTGTTTCTTTATCTTTGCCATTATTATTGGTTTAGGACAGGGTTTTCAGCCCTTATGTGGCTTTTGTTATGGCGCACGGCTTTATGGGCGTGTGCGCGAAGGCTTTTTATATTGCATCAAAATTGGTACCTGCTTTTTAGTGCTTTGTGCCGTGTTAGGAGTTGTTTTTGCACATCCCATTGTAGCCCTTTTTCGCGATGACCCCGATGTGGTGGCTGTGGGTGTAGCTGCCCTTCGTTGGCAAATGCTAACCTTTGTGTTGTTGCCCACCATAGGGTTAACCAACATGTTGATGCAAACCATTCGCAAACCCATACGTGCGAATTTAGTTGCTATGTCGCGAAGCGGACTCTTCTTCATCCCTTTAGTTTGCATTCTGCCTCATTATTTAGGTTTGCAAGGGGTTGAAATGTGTCAAGCCGTGAGCGATGTTTGCTCTTTTGTGATATGCGTTCCCATTGCTTGGTCGGCATTTGCAGAAATGCGTCGCGACAAATTGGGTAATTTCAATGCGTGTTAACCAAACCACTCATTGCTTGGTGTAGGATTGTTTAGGCTTTGTGCCAAAAAAGTGGTGCTGAAATCGTAACTTTGCACCTTGAAAATAGTAAATAAAAAATCAAAACAAGAATATGGTATCAGTTGATGGGCTCGCCGTGGAATTTGGCGGCACCACCCTCTTTAGCGACGTTTCTTTTGTAATCAATGACAGCGACCGCATTGCGCTTATGGGCAAAAATGGTGCGGGAAAGAGCACGCTGCTTAAAATTTTAGCTGGCGTGCGTAAGCCCTCACGTGGCACAGTGTCAGCTCCTAAGGACACGGTAATAGCTTATCTTCCTCAGCACTTGATGACGGAGGATGGTCGCACGGTGTTCGAGGAAGCCAGTCAAGCCTTTGCGCATTTGCACAAGATGGAGGCGCATCTTGACGAACTCAATAAGCAACTTGCTGAGCGTACCGATTATGAAAGCGACGACTACATGGCGCTGATTGAGGAGGTGGCTACACTCAGCGAGAAGTTCTATGCCATCGACATGACCCATTTTGAAGAAGATGTGGAGAAAACCTTGTTGGGCTTAGGTTTTGAACGTTCTGACTTTAACCGACAAACCAGTGAGTTCTCTGGGGGTTGGCGCATGCGTATTGAGTTAGCCAAAATGTTGTTGCAAAACCCTGATGTGTTGTTGCTCGATGAGCCTACGAACCACCTCGACATTGAGTCGATTGGTTGGCTCGAGGATTTCTTGGTAAGCAATGGCAAGGCAGTGGTTGTAATTAGTCACGACCGTAAGTTTGTTGACAACATCACCACACGTACCATCGAGGTTACCATGGGTCGCATTTACGACTACAAGGTTAACTACTCACACTACTTGCAGCTGCGTGCTGAACGTCGCGAGCAACAAATGAAGCAGTATGAGGAGCAGCAAAAGATGATTCAAGAAACCAAGGATTTCATTGAACGCTTTAAAGGCACTTATTCCAAAACATTCCAAGTGCAGAGCCGTGTTAAGATGCTTGAGAAACTCGAACTTATTGAGGTGGACGAGGAAGACACTTCGGCTCTTCGCCTTAAGTTCCCTCCTTCACCGCGCAGTGGACAGTATCCTGTAATGGCGGATGGGGTAGGCAAGGCTTTCGACGATAAGCGCATCTTCTCGAATGCTTCGTTCACCATTAAGCGTGGCGACAAAGTGGCATTTGTGGGGCGTAATGGCGAGGGTAAGTCTACTATGGTTAAGTGCATCATGGGGCAACTCGAACACGAAGGTACATTGACCATTGGTCATAACGTGAAGATTGGCTATTTTGCGCAGAATCAAGCTTCGTTGCTCGATGGCGAACTCACCGTTTTCCAAACTATTGACGATGTTGCAAAGGGTGAAATTCGTAATAAAATACGCGATTTGCTTGGAGCCTTTATGTTTGGCGGTGAAGCTAGCACCAAAAAGGTTAAGGTGCTCTCAGGTGGTGAGCGTACTCGTTTGGCTTTGCTTAAGTTGTTGCTCGAACCCGTCAATCTGCTTATTCTTGACGAACCTACTAACCACCTTGATCTTCGTACTAAGGATGTATTGAAGCAAGCTCTCAACGATTTTGATGGTACGCTCATTTGCGTGAGCCATGATCGTGACTTCCTCGACGGACTCGTAACCCGTGTCTACGAGTTTGGTGGCGGACAGGTGCGCGAACATCTTTGTGGCATCTACGAGTTCCTTGAAAAGAAGAAGATGCAAGAACTTAGCGAAATTGAACGCAAGTAATGTGAAAATACAGCTTGCGCCAGAAAAAAATCCCAGCATACAATGTGTGAAACTTGCACATTGTATGCTGGGATTTTTAGATAATGTTGAGGAGCAACGATGTTCTGTTAAAACTCATCGCTTGCGTAGTGATAAGCAAATGTAGCTTGCTCCCATTCAAAGATTTCGTTGTCGTTGAAAAAGCGCTTCAACTCTACAGCGGCAGTTTCGGGCGAGTCGGAAGTGTGTACAATATTCTCCTGAAAACTCATGCAATAGGTTCCGCGGATGGTACCAGGAGCTGCATTACGTCCGTTGGTAGGTCCTGCCAAAGCACGTACAGCTGCAATGGCGTCAACCCCTTTTAAGCAAAGTGCCACAACGGGTGTAGCCATCATCGAGTCCTTAATACGTTGAAAAAAGGGTTTGCTGCTTAAGTGTGCGTAATGCTCGTTAAGCACCTCATCGGTGAGTTGCATCATCTTCATGCCGCAAATTTGCAAGCCTTTTTTCTCGAACACACTGATAATTTCGCCTGCTAAGGCACGCTGCATGGTACAAGGTTTAAGCAATACAAGCGTTTTTTCTAATGCCATAATGATTGATAGATTTATGTTAGTAAATAAGGTTGATTCTCAAAGATTTCTTTAGCTCTTTTGTAGAACCACCCTAATGTTTTGTTATGTAATTAGTTGCAAAGCAATTTGTTGATGGCCGTGTCTACGCGTTCAAATCCAAAGCGTTGCCACGTTTGGTCCATAATTTTTTTAATTTCGTTATTGCAGAGGTTGCCCATGCTACCCTCGTGTGTGTGGTGAATGTTTTTGTTAGGCGTAAAGTTTCCTGCTTCAATGTCCAATCCCACCTTTTTATAAGCATCGCGGAATGGCATGCCTTCAGCTGCCAATCGGTTAACCTCCTCCACTGAGAACATCGCATCATAACGCTTATCGTCCAAAATGTGTTCGTTCACCTTGATGCGCTCAATGATGTAAGTAGTCATGTGCAAGCAGTCAATCAGTCGGTCGAAGGCTGGCAAGAAAGCCTCCTTCAATTCCTGCAAATCGCGGAAATAGCCACAAGGCAGATTATTCATAATCAAAATCATCTCTTGCGGCAATGCTTGCAAACGATTCATGCGTGCACGAATCAATTCAAACACATCAGGGTTCTTTTTGTGTGGCATGATGCTCGACCCTGTGGTACATTCATCGGGCAATTTAATAAAACCAAAGTTTTGTGAGTTGAACATGCAAGCATCAAAAGCCAATTTTGCCACAGTGCCAGCCACACTTGCCAAGGCAAATGCCACATTGCGCTCCATCTTGCCACGTCCCATTTGTGCATACACCACGTTATAGTCCATCGTGTCAAAACCCAAAAGGTCTGTTGTCATCTGACGGTTAAGTGGAAAAGAAGAGCCATAGCCTGCAGCAGAACCTAAGGGATTACGGTTTGTCAAACGGTAAGCTGCTTCCAAAAAGAGCATGTCGTCGGTTAAACTCTCAGCATAGGCACCGAGCCACAAACCAAAGCTCGAAGGCATAGCCACCTGCAAGTGTGTGTAACCTGGCATAAGCACATTTTTGTAACGTTCGCTCTGCTTTTGTAATTCAGCAAAGAGTTGACGAACGGCTTCGGCCACCTCACGCAGTTTTTGGCGTGTAAATAGTTTAAGGTCAACCAGCACTTGGTCGTTGCGTGAGCGTCCTGAGTGAATTTTCTTACCCATATCGCCCAACTTGCGTGTGAGCATCAGCTCCACCTGTGAGTGAACATCCTCAATGCCATCTTCAATCACAAACTTGCCTTCCATGGCAAGTTTATAAATGTTTTTGAGTTCGGCTAAGAGCAAGGGCAGTTCATCGTCTGCAATGAGGTTGATGCTATTCAGCATCGTAACATGTGCCATGCTGCCCAAAACATCATAGGGAGCCAAGTAAAGGTCGAGTTCACGATCGTGACCTACGGTGAATTTATCTATCTCATCGGTCACTTGAACCGATTTTTCCCAAAGTTTCATCTTTTCAGTATTTGTGTGTTTGTGTATGTACGTTTACAAGTTTACAATGCTATGCGCAGGTAGCATCGGTCGTCAAAAGAGTTGTTGCCAGCCATTAAACATTTTGTAGCAGCATTTTTGCCAATGCAAAGCGGGTCCTCATTGAGCAAGCGTTGCAAATGGTTTTCGGTTTCTTCAAGCGTGTCAGCTAATACAGGGTATCCATCCGAAGCTAATATCAATTCTTGAATGGTATTAGGTATTTTCCATTCAGGTACTAACGAGGCATCAACAGGTGTGCCGTCAATAACAGGATAGCGATAGGGATTGCAAGGATTTGTATCGTTTTGAAAATTCGTTTGTTCACGCAAAGCATCAAAAATTACCGCACGTGCCAAGTCGTTTTGTTGCAAACTCTGGGCAGAATGTCCATGTTGCAGCAAATAATGGGCAGCATCCACACGGGCTTTCACCAAAATGTCGTCCACTAATTTGCCATGTGTGTATGTTTTGCCTCCCCATCGACATTGGCAGTCACCTACCATCCACACCACACGGTGTTCTTGGCTATATATCACAGCCGAACACGTCAGTCGGTAAGCAGCTTGGGTTAAAGCCTCAGGCACATTGTGCATAGCCACCGTTTGGGTGAGATGTTGCAACATGTCTTGTTTATTGGCTGAGGCTGGGAGCGTTTGCAAAGCCTCCTTCACCAACTGCATAGCCAACAAGCCCCCTTGTCTGCCTGCTATTTTTGAGGTACTCCCATCAATAACGGCTGCAAAGTGAGGGGTAACCACCCATCCATCCTCGCAAAAGCGTTGGTCGGGTCGTTTTCCTTTTATATATTGCTCAATGATTTGCATTTAACCCATTTTTTTGCTACCAAATATACGGTTTATAACTTGTTTGGGAAAATAAAACCGAAAAAAGTTTTACTTTTGCAGCAGAAACTAACTATTTTTTGTTCACAAGGGATATTTTTATTCCTAAACACCTTGTGCTCATGATTGAACTTAATGATTTTCTCACACAGCTCAATGGTTATTTATGGGGTGTGCCCATGATTGTCTTGTTGCTTGGCACACATCTTTATCTCACCATCCGTTTGCGTTTTCCGCAACGTTACATTTTCAAGGCAATTCGTCTTAGTCTTACTCGCGACAAAGGTTCAACTGGCGACGTTAGCCAATTCTCAGCTCTTGCCACCAGTTTGGCAGGAACCATAGGTACGGGTAATATTATAGGTGTAGCAACTGCTGTAACTATGGGTGGACCTGGTGCGGTGTTTTGGTGTTGGATGACAGGTGTTCTCGGCATAGCCACAAAATATGCCGAAGGCTTACTTGCCATAAAATATCGAGTCAAGACACCAGATGGCAAAATGTTAGGTGGACCTATGTATGCTTTAGAGCGTGGCTTAGGTTGTCGTTGGTTAGGATGGCTTTTTGCCTTTTGCACAGTAGCAGCCTCTTTTTTTATAGGTAACATGATTCAGTGCAATTCCATCTCCATGTTACTTAGTGAGGGTTACCAAGTGCCGCCCCTTGCCACAGGCATTTGCATCGCCTTGCTCACTTGTGGTGTCATTATGTTTGGCGTAAAGGGCATTGCCCGTGTGTGCGAAGGCTTGGTGCCTTTCATGGCATTGTTCTACGTAGGCGGGTGTTTGTGGCTGCTGGTTCGCAATCATCAGTACGTATGGCCCGCGTTGCAACTCATCCTTTCTGATGCTTTTAGTGCGCAGGCTGCCACAGGTGGTTTTGTGGGTTCCAGCATCATGTTAGCGATGCGTTATGGCATTGCGCGTGGTCTATTTTCGAACGAGTCGGGGTTAGGTTCAGCACCGATTGTAGCTGCTGCAGCTCAAACGCGCAATCCAGTGCGTCAAGCTTTGGTAAGTTCCACCTCACCATTTTGGGACACTGTGGTGATATGTGCCATTACGGGTTTGGTGTTGGTAAGTTCCATTATGGCAGAACCCAGCATCGACTCTACGGCAGGTGCCAAACTCACCAAAGTGGCATTCGGACAGATACCCACTTTCGGTCCTTTGGTGTTAACCTTGGGCATCATCACTTTCTCATTCAGCACCATTTTGGGTTGGAGTTATTTAGGCGAGAAGGCGTTAGAGTATATGTTTGGTCGTCGTGCGCGTTACGTTTATCGCGTGTTGTGGGTGTTAGCCACTTTCATAGGTTCTATCACTGCCATCAATTTGGTATGGAACTTGGGCGACACATTCAATGCACTCATGGCGCTTCCCAACATTCTCTCCTTGTTATTGTTAACAGGGGTTGTGGTGAAAGAAACCCGCTATTATCTTTGGGAGGATAGATTGGACGAGGATAGCGAACTTAATAACAAAGAATAGTTCGTTACGTTTTGCATGGAGCAAAAATACGCTTCTTTAAAAACTCGTTCGCCTCGTGTGGGCGTACGTAATACATGCAATAATTTGTTATTGAAGTTTCCTATCCTATTCTTGGGGATGGGAAACTTTATTTATTGGGTAATGTTAAAAAAATAACTTGTGTAGCATTTGATGAAAGCTTGCCATCATTAAGGAGCAGCCGTTAAAAGTTGCACAAGTTATTTTTTGCATATAACTATAAAGAAAGTTGGAATAAAAGACGCGTATTGGTGAAAAATGTACTAAATTTGCTCCACCTTTGCGTAGTGTACGCTGCAAAATGTGGTGTACAAAGTGGCGTGTGTCGTTCTGAATTTTAGAAAAATAAAATCTGAAGCACCTCCCTTATACGCTCTCCTTTTTCTGATAGCAAGAATATGGAACAAGAAAAACCATTTAAATATCTGCAACATATAAACTCACCTGCCGACTTGCGTAAATTGCCAGTCGACCAACTGCCTATTGTCTGCGACGAACTCCGTCGTGACATTATTAAAGAGTTGGCGAATAACCCTGGACACTTTGCCTCAAGTCTTGGGTCGGTAGAGATTACTGTGGCAATGCACTATGTGTTTGACACGCCCTACGACCGCATTGTGTGGGATGTAGGACATCAAGCATATGGGCATAAGATTCTGACAGGACGTCGCGATGCTTTTCACACCAATCGTAAGTTGCATGGTATACGTCCGTTTCCTTCGCCCGACGAGAGCGAATATGACACCTTTGCTTGTGGACATGCCTCGAATAGCATCTCGGCAGCTTTGGGTATGTCGTTGGCTGCAGTGCGTAAGGGGGAGACCGATCGTCATGTTGTAGCAGTGATTGGTGATGGGGCCATGAGCGGTGGTTTGGCTTTTGAAGGACTCAATAATGTGTCAGACACACCTAATAATATGCTCATTATCCTCAACGATAATCACATGAGTATTGACCAGGCTGTGGGGGGCATGAAGGAGTATTTGTTGCACCTTCACACCAGTAATTGGTATAATCGCATGCGTTTCCGTGTGTCGCAAAAACTCACACAGTGGGGTTTGCTCAACGAGAGTCGCCGACGTGCAGTGTTGCGATTTAATAATTCGGTGAAATCGTTGTTAACCAATCAGCAGAACATTTTTGAGGGATTGAATATTCGTTACTTTGGTCCTACCGATGGGCACAATGTGGTGGAATTGGTTCGTATTCTTAATGAAATTAAGGATATGAAAGGTCCCAAATTGTTGCATCTGCACACACACAAAGGGCAGGGCTATAAACCTGCTATGGAGAATGCAACGGTTTGGCATGCTCCTGGTAAGTTCTGCATTGAAAGTGGTGAGCGCATTATTGAAAAGCCCGATGCACCGCAACCTCCTAAGTTTCAGGATGTGTTTGGACATACCTTGCTGGAGTTGGCACAACAGAATCCACGCATTGTGGGCGTAACACCTGCCATGCCTACAGGTTGTTCCATGAACATCTTGATGAACGAATTACCCGACCGCGCTTTTGATGTGGGCATTGCCGAAGGGCATGCTGTGACATTTTCGGGCGGTATGGCTAAAGAGGGGTTGCAGCCTTTCTGCAACATCTATTCTGCTTTTGCCCAACGTGCTTACGACAATATAATTCACGATGTAGCCCTGTTGCGTTTACCCGTGGTGCTTTGTTTGGATCGTGCGGGATTGGTGGGAGAGGATGGACCTACCCATCATGGAGCATTCGACTTAGCTTCTTTGCGTACAGTGCCCAATCTTACCATAGCTTCGCCATACGATGAACGCGAATTGCGACAACTGATGTACACTGCACAGTTGCCTAATAAGGGAACCTTTGTGATTCGTTATCCACGTGGACGAGGTTCGGTTGTAGATTGGCAATGTCCTTTCAAGGAAATTCCTGTAGGGCGTGGTCGTAAACTTAAACAAGGTACTGATGTGGCAGTAATTACGCTGGGGCCTATTGGTGCAGATGCTGCTAAGGCTATAGCGTTGGCAGAGCAGCAACATCCAGGCCTGAGCATTGCGCACTATGATTTACGTTTCTTAAAACCCCTTGATGAGGCTATGCTCACTGAAATAGGTCAGTCGTTTAAGCGCATAGTGACAATTGAGGATGGTGCACGTATGGGTGGCATGGGTTCGGCTGTGCTCGAATGGATGGACGATCATCATTTTGCTCCTATGGTAACACGTCTCGGACTTCCTGATGCTTTTGTGGAGCATGGTACCGTATCAGAGCTTCGTCACATTGTAGGTCTCGATGCCGAAAGCATGATTCGCGCATTTGTGGGAGAAGAAAAATAAGTGTTCCTAATGTAGCACGAAATAAATATATCTGGGTTTCTCGCGCCAGCCTCACCCCGAATGGGGTGAGGCTGGCGCATGTAATTTCCTGATAAAACTATCAAATCTCATGCAGAACATTTTTACGGATTTTGAACACCCTACCTAACGGTGTGAGGATATCACTTTGCTATTTTGTTTTATTATAGGGTTGCGGAATTAAGGTATAGAGGAAATCTTTCCATGCTGATTTATTCTTTTCTTGGTGATTTGCTAAAATGATAGACGAGACTTAGCATAAAGTAACGGGGTACTACATTGTGCCATGTTTCCGTGCGACCTTGGGCATTGAGTGTTCGAACAATGCTGCTGCGCTGTGCCAAAATGTCGTGCCCAGAAAGTTTAAGTGATAGGGCTTTGCTCTTCAACATTCGTTTTGCCACGGCCATGTTCCATATCCACTCATGGCTATTCATAGAATGATCGGCATAACCCGACCGAACATAGTAAGTCAAGTCGGTGTCTATTACCATGTTCCAAGGCAAACTCCATTGATTTGTAAAGGTGTACAGATGGTTGATGCTGTTAATGGTTTGGAAACCTGTGAGCTTGCTCATGGCATGCTGCCAATCAACAGCACTTTTAAGAGCAGCATTAAAGAGTTTGCAGTGGTAAGCCAAAGCCACGTTCCCTTGCATGAACCAATTCTTAACTTCACTCTTCGCACTCGTCGGCATAAGACTGGTTTGCTGAAAGTCTACACTGTTTTGAAAAGTTTCAGTTGCCGACACGTCAAATGTCCACTTTTGCTTTTTGTCCAAGCCACAAGCATAACCTACTGTTACATGTGTTTGCCAATTTCCATTGATGTTCTGCGCCATTGATGTTGTTACGCCCGTTTCCGCATCGTAGTATCGAGCTTGTCCAACGGCATTTTGCTGAGCTGAATAACCCCATTCTGCATTCAGGTTTTGTGCATGCTTCGTTTTGTTTAGGGTGTAGCCCAAAGTGGCATTATAGATGTTGGTGGGCTTTAAGGTGGTGTTACCTTTGGTGATGAATAGCGGATTGCTATCGTCAGTAACATCAAGCAACAAATTCATTTGAGGAGCAGTATGAGCTATCGAACCGCTCAATTTTATATTTTTGAAACTAAGCGAGAAGGAGGGTTGCAACCATTGATAATGTTTCACTCTGTGTCGTTGCTGATCTTTCATGCGCAAATCGTCAACGGCATTGCGTGTGAAAGCCATAGGGAGTGTGGCATTGAAGTACAAGTCATCCTCCCAAAATACATAGCGAAGCTCCGCTGTGTGCATGGTCTGGGATGTCGTTGTTTTATAAGTATTTGCCCAATCTGTTGCCAAAGCAAGTGAATCTGTGGTTGAAGGCAACTGCCCCAAATGCTTTCTGTCGGGCAATGCCCAATCGCCACCTAAGCGGTCAAAGCGGTAGTATTTTCTGTTACCCTGTAGATGCTTATGGTCAATGTGGTAGGTAGCAAACAATTTACGAAACATGTTGCCATGCACCTTTTCAATTAAGGCATAGTCTATGCCACCAAGCAATTGATAGTTCGACTGCTTATTGTGATCGTACCGATTGCGAAAGTCTGAAGTAGGGTCTGCACCTTGCGTTAGCAAACTATATAGTGAAGTCATCTTATCAGTAGCAGTATTGTAGTTGGCTGCAAAATTCACACCCAAATTTTTGTCATTCGGTAATTTCACTGTGGCATTGAGCATAGCAGAATAGTTCAAACTATGGATCTTGTCGTGATTCAAATCTGTATAGTCGTTTACCATGCCTTCAACTACATTCGTCCATTCATTAGGAAGAGGTTGATTGCCTTGAACGGATTGTTGCGTGCCATTGCTTGATGTTGATGCATAAGTCAAATATTGGTCAAGGTTAATGTATGCAAACGAGGTGGGAATGCTCAACATACCATTCCAATTAAAGTTGTAATTATGGCTTTTATTTAATGACATACTCTTGCCGAATATGTTGCCAGACTCAAAGAAACTTACGGAATTACCTCGACTTTCATTAACCTCTTTATCATGCGAAGCCTCTAAAGTAGTTGTAAAGCGAATAGGACGTTCGCTGTTCTTTCCCCCATAAAAGGAAGCAAAGATTCCGCCTTTTTGCAGTGTATTTTCTCCCATCATAGCATCTTCGTTCTCCCACTTGCCGTCAGTTCCAGCGCGTTGGTTGCTATTGGTATTGTTGGCATTCCCATAAAAGCCCACACGTGCTCGGTCTGAAAAGAATGTTCCAAACACTCGACCTAAGTATTTATCTTTCGTGCCACCACCAGCTTCAGCATTGGCTATCCAGCCTTGGTGATATTCTTTCTTCAAAGTTACGTCAATCACCCATGGGTCGTCAGCGTGTGGTTTGTTATCTTTGCGCGTAAGGTAAGCATTGTCGGGCGCTTTTTGATAGGACTTTACGTTCTTCACCATATAGGCGGGTAGGTTTTCAAGGGCAACATTGGCGTCGCCATTGAAGAAGTCTTTGCCGTCAATCAGCAGGTTACTAACGCGGTTACCATTGACCGTAATGACACCACCTGCATTCAGTTTTACGCCAGGCAGACGTGATATGAGTTGGTCGAGCATAGAGCCTTCTGCCAACTCAAAAGCATCGGCATTGTACACTATGGTGTCGCCCTTCATCACCATCATCACCTTTGTAGCTGTGACGGTGGCTTCGTGCAGCGTGCGAGGGGCACGTTTCAGCATGATGGGATCAGGGGCAATGTCATCTGCAGCATCCACTTTTACCAGTTGCGAAAGATAGCCTTTTTTTTCACACTGAATGTAATAGTAGGGACTGCTTCCCTCTATTTGAGAAGCATAGTAGTACTTCTTTCTATCACCCATATCGATTGTAATCATCTGACATGAATCGACAAAAGCTGAATCCTTGTCAAGAATGGTCACACTCGCTCCTTGAAGCGATATTTTGGTTGCTGCATCCTTCACCGTTATACTAAACATTTGTCCGTAAGAAGCGATACTTTGAAGCGCGAATAATATAAAGAGTAATCGTTTCATTCCTTTCTTATCTTAATTGGTTATGACTTCTGCTTTATTGTTTATTTGATTGCAAAAGTACGTAATATTTCGTTAATGTAATTATGAATCCACTTGTAAAAGTGGTTTAATTTGATTAAACATAGACCTCTGTCTGGTATTGTAATAAGTATTACAAACTAAGTGAGCAACGCAGATAATGCGCCCTTTCAGGTAGGGTGTTCAAAATCCGCCATTTTTTTCTGCATGAGATTTGAATGAAATATTAAGAAGTGTTACGCGCCATCCTCACCCCGTTAGGTAGGGTGTTCAAAATCCGCCATTTTTTTTCTGCATGGTTTTTCAGCCGATAATGCACGGGCTGAAAGCCCAAAAGCGCCTAGCCCAGGGCAAGCGAA
>UQPD01000032.1 GCA_900542795.1 uncultured Prevotella sp.
ACCCAGGGTGTCGCTTCGCTTGCCCTGGGCATCCTATGTTATCCACCAAATTTTAGATGATTTTTTTGTGTTAATTTATGTAACTATCACACAGCATAAGCCTGAGGAATCGACACATAATTCTCATCAAATTTTTTCCCGTCTCGTACCATTGCAACCAAAGTTTTCAACAACTTGTTTTTGGTGTTATTGAGCGCAACATTCCTATGCTTTCCTTTGGCCATAAGTCGAGAATAGTATTCCTTCATTCGTTTCTCGTATCTAATGGCACAGAGAACAGCCTCTGACAAGATGGCTTTAAGCCAATTATTGCGAATTGGGCTTGTATGAGTTCCACGCCTGATACTGTCTCCAGATTCATTTCTGAAAGGTGTAATGCCCCAATAGGTACATATCTTTCGAGAATTGAAAGAGAACCTCTTGAAATTATCCGTAAAAACGATAATTGCAGCAGCATTGATTAGTGCCACTCCTTTCATGGAGGTCAATATGTCAAATGTATTTTTGTATTCCTTGTTGCTGAGGATGATGTCAAGCATCATTTTCTCAATTTTCTTGATCTCAGCTTTGATGAAATCAAGAGCATGCTTTAATTCATTCTCAATCTTACAAAGCAAGGCAGCATCATGCAATTTAGGGAAATTCTCCTTTATCTGGCAGCTAAGTGCTTTCTTTTGTTCAATAAAAGTATTCCTGATACTCAGCAAGTATTTGAGCGTTCTTGTTGAGTCTTCTGGGCGCATGTACAAAACAGCCTTATGATGTTTTTCGGCAGCGAAGGTCGCGATTCGGCGTGAATCAATTACATCGTCCTTTCCTCTGACAAGCCCCATGCTGCGCTTGATGTCCAGAGGATTGCCCAGCCAGATGTAATTGCCATTTTCGCTGAGATAGTCGCAAACCTCCAAGCAATAAGAACCTGTGTGTTCGCAACAGAACAAAACCTCACCATCATGTTTCGTGCTTGTTCCTGTCGTACGTTCGACCCAATAGCACATTTCTTTTGCACCTTCAGCATTGTTTGCGAACAGCTTGTAAGCAATTGCTCGTTCAGGAAAATCTTTTTCCACAATGGAAACATCCATTTTTCTCTTAGAGAAATCGATGCCGACAAAAAACTTTTTCATATCTTCGCGTTGTTTTTAATTGTGGATTGATAGAAAGCTGTATTGACTCTAGCACTAACAATATTATTGCGCATCCTATTTAGTCTTTGCAGCTTGACTAGAAAAGGATCTGATGCCCAGGATAGGTTTTACCTTGCTAAGGCTTATTTTTCTTTTCTAGTCTATCAATCCATTTCTTTAATACGACAAAAGTAATAAATTGACATCTAACTGCAATTATATTATGTTTGCATTTTAGCGGCTCAGCTTCGCTTCGCCGCTTTCATCTGCAAACTTAGTGCTAGGTGCTTTTGGGCTTTCAGCCCGTACATATTGTTGCAGAATATGATGGTAAAATAGCCTCAAAATCGTGCAGAAAAAAAATCGGATTTTTAACACCCTACCTTTCGGGGTTTGGGATAGCGCGAGAGATTTATGGAAAATTAAGTGGATAGACTCAAAAAACGCGAAGCGAGGTAAACTTTTTAAGGGAAATGTGTAAAATTTGCCGTAAATGATATTTTTAGGGGGGGGTAAATTCTTTGTAAGAAAAAAAGAGTTTTCGTACTTTTGCATCGATATAAGCGTATAAAGTTAGAAGAATTGTAAAAAAAGAGGGGTAAAGATGGAGAATAGCATACAATCGCAATACGCTGTTGTGGATGGACTATGGTGTTCTCTCTGTAAACCTTAACCTTTTTAAGAGTGGAAACACAAAATGCAATACTATGATTTAAACGCAAGCGTTTTGTTTTGTTCTGATTTGCATAAAAACCAAGAGCAAACAAGGTGTTATATCCCCTTACTACGAAAAATATAGGAAAGAAAATCATTAACAACAAATTAACTTCAAATTTATCATCAAATCCATGCGTAGGATTTAACCATTCTGCACGGGATAAAAATTACTATCTATGAACAAAAAGATGCTTTTGTTGGCTTGTCTTTTTGGGTGGGTTTTGCAGGCTTTAGCAGGAATTAAAGTCAGCACAACTCAACCTGGAGTTGGCAAGCCTGAACATCTGTACACGATGGTTAGTGGTAATAATATCTATGCCAATGGCATGACAGGTACCACAAAAACCGAGTCGAAGTACGGACAATTTGCGTTTTATGAAACCGGCACGGCTGGGCAGTATTTTATTTATAGCTATACAGCTAAAAAATGGGTTTCTTATACTCAAGCAAGTAGCTATAGCGAAGGTACTACCAACTTTGTAAAGATGTCTGATCAAAAGTCGGAAACTTCAAAGTTTATCGTTAATGAATACGCAACAGACAAGTACCAAATTCAGCCAGTGACAAGTAGCGGAACTGGTGATAGGTACCTCAACTGGTATCAAGGTCTTGGCAGCAATCCACTTGACAAAGCCTCTGTAACACTTGGCCTTTGGAAGCAAAATGGAACTGATGATGCTGGTAGCCGTTGGACTTTCTCAGAAGTTATTCCTCCTGCAGTAGGTGCTACCCCCGTGCTTCCTGAAAACTTGAAACAGATTCAAAATCAGTATGGCAAACAAACTTATGGCATTGCTGTGCTCTATCCTAAACAGCAAGATGCTGTAGGTAACGCACAAGTAGCAACCGAGAACAATGGTTCAGTTATCACACTCTATAATAATGTGTTGGCTGCTACTTTCGTTAAGGAACGCAATTACCTTTGGTTTGGTGGTTCAAAGGCAATGAACCTTGAAGCAGGTACAGAGCCTTTCACCATTGCTTTCGGTACAGGTTACAGCGTTCCTGCAAGTGCAATGACCTTGAAGGACGTTAAAGTTGTTGACGTTGCTGGCGATGCTAAAGCCGTGGGTGGTGCAGAGCACTACAATGGTAAGATGATTGTTGCCAACTACGAATACACTTACCAAGAAAAGAAACTCGAAGTGGTATGGAAAGCTGTGTTGCGTGATGGCAGCCACTACCTCCGTACTGAAATGGAATTGAAGGGTGACAATGTAGATATGTACAACATTGTACCTCTTATTTACAATGTAGATAGCAAGGCAGCTGGTTCTAAACCTGCAGTGGTAGGTAACACCCGCGGTGCCGTGATTATGTCTAATAAAATATTTGCCGGTCTTGAACATCCTACTGCTTACAACACAGTGGGCGATGCAACAGGCGATGAAGATAAATATGACTTGACAAAGACTTATGATGATGTTGCTTTGACAGCTCAATCATGGGTTGATATGGATGACAGTTTGGTTCCTGCACGTATTAAGGAAACCACAGGTAAGGAACCCAGTGCCATCCGTCAGTACATTAAGGAAGGTTACGTACTTAAGGAAAACCAGAAGGTTCAAGTTACACTTACTTATACAGGTGGTAATCACAAATTGTATATCGGTGGTGTAGATATGTATACTACAGATGCTGCAAGTGTTTCTGCCAGCGACTATCACATGGGTTATACAGGTAGTAAACACGACAAGAACGTGTATACCTTTGTTGCTCCTGCCAATGGTACATACACCATTCGTTTGATGGTTGACGGTGTGAGCGAAAGCATTAATGCTTCAAGTAAATTGAGCGTAAAGGTATTTACACCGAAAGAAGGTGCTGTGATTAGTTCAGACATCGTGCCTATTAAGGGACGTTGGAGCCGCAACACAACCCTTGCTGCAGGTGAAACCTGGAAGATTAGTGCGGTAGTAGGTCTTGTAGCTGCTGACCAAGCACGTCGTTCGTTCCTTGCTTACTCTGAGCGCGAGCGTGCAGTGCCTTGGCGTGCAAATCCTGCTTACATCAGCTGGTACGAACTCAACATTGACCGCAACAATGCAGCTCCTGGTTCAGAGCCTAACAACATGACTGCTGATCAGGTGCTTGATGTTGAAGAACAATGGTTCGATAAACTCTATACACAATTTGGTGTAGCTCCTAATAGTTTTGTAATTGACGATGGTTGGGATACTTATGGTGAGTGGAAATTCCACGCAGGTTTCCCCAACGAAATGCGTGACATTAGTGTCCTCGCAGCTAAGATGAATGCTGGTGTAGGTGCTTGGTTAGGTCCTGTAGGTGGTTATGGTCAGAGCGGTAATTATCGTCGTAACTATTGGAACCAAAATAACCGTGGTGGCATGGTATTGGGTAATCCTAAGTATTACGAGGTATTTAAGAAAGCTGCTACCAACTTGATTCAGAACCAAGGAAAGAAGAACGACGGAACAGGTAGTTTCCAATTCTTTAAGTTCGATGGTATTTCTGCACAGTTCTCTGCAGTAGGTCCTGACGATGGTGATGCAGGTAACGAAAATGCAGAAGGTATCATCCGTTTGGAACGCTTTGTTCGCGAAGAACTCAAGCGTGACATCTTCTTCAACACAACTGTAGGTACATGGGCTTCGCCTTTCTGGTTCCATTACACAGATGCTGTTTGGCGTCAAGAGGGTGACTATGGTACAGCAGGCGATAACAAGATTGACCGCGAAAACTGGATTACCTATCGTGACCGTCTTGTTTATCAAAACTTTGTAAAGAATAGTCCTATCTGTCCTATCAACACCTTGATGACACACGGATTTATCCTTACCTCACATGGTGCTGTAAGCAAGAATATGGATTATGATGCTTGCCGTCGCGAACTGCGTTGTGCTTTTGCTTGTGGTAGTGGCATGGTTGAGCTTTACAACGACTATGCATTGATGAACTCTATTCAGCATGGTCAGCTTTGGGCAGATTTGGCAGAGTGCATTAAGTGGCAAAAGGCAAATGCAGATGTATTGCCCGATGCACACTGGGTAGGTGGCAATCCTTGGACAGGCAGCAAGGCTGAAATCTATGGTTGGGCTGCATGGAATGGCGAAAAGGCTACCTTCACACTCCGTAATGGTAGCAACGATGCACAAACCATAAAGCTTACATTGCGCAAGGCATTAGAAATTCCTACCAGCGTAAATACTTCGATTGTTCTTACCAAGGCATTCCTCGACCAAGTTGAACTTTCAGGTCTTACTGAAGGTCAGGCTATCAACATCGATACCGAACTCACTTTGACATTGCCTGGTAGCTCAGTATACGTATTCAATGGTCGTGATGTAAACACTGCCGAAGTTAAGGTATCTTCTATCACTACCAACAGTGACACTTACACTGTTCTTCGTGGTGAAACTTGTGGTGTGCAAACCACCCTTGCTCCTGTAAACGTAACCAACAGCATGCTCGAATGGACATCTTCGAATGCAAACGTAGCAACTGTTTATAATGGTTTGATTCGTGGTATAAAGGCAGGTGAGTGTAACATCACCATCACAGCCAACGATGGTAGCGGCATTACTAAAACTGTAAAGGTTATTGTAAGCGAAAAGCCCGAGGAACCTTATAGCACCAACTTCGATAAGAAGGCTAAGGCAACTCGTTCAAACCGTAAAATTACAAAAATCACCTTTAAGGCTGGTACAGGAGAAAACAAAGAAATCGCCATTTCTAATTTCACTCCTTACATGGATATGACTTCAACGGTTCTTACTTGTGAACCTGGTGAGGAAATTAGCAGCTCTATCGTAATGTTAGGTAATTGGATGCATGGATATGTATATATCGATGCAAACAAAGACCAAAAGTTCTATTTCAAGGATGGTTCGACTGACCTAACAGATACTGAGCTTTACGGCTATGCTTACTACAAGGGTGTAAACTCAAAGGGTCAGAGTGTATCTGATAACCCTGGTAGTACCATTGCCATCCCTACATTTACAGCTCCTTTAACTCCTGGCACTTATTGCATTCGTTTTAAGCTTGACTGGGATAACATCGATCCTGCTGGACGCATTGGAGATGATGGTACTTGTACGGGTAACAATGGTATCCTTGCTAATGGTGGTGGTATCATCGACATGACGCTGAAGGTGGGTAATGCAACCGAGAAATTCCACATTACCAATGCAGGCTTTGGTACTTTCTATACCTCAGATGCCTACAATATGCCTGCTGGCGTAACTGGTTACACCATTGTTAACACCAAAGACAATCGTTTGATTGCAGAGCCTACTTATGCTGAGGGAACACTCGTTCCTGCCAAGACAGCACTTATTGTGAAGGGTAATGAAGGTGACTACACTTACGAACCCGTCATTTCATCGCAAACCACAATTCTTGGTAATAAGTTGCATGGCACAGACACTCAGGCAACTACTCAGGTTGAGGGTACTGATGTGAAGTACTATAAGTTTGCTTACAACAATGCTGGCGACAAGCTTGGTTTCTATTGGGCAAACGAAACAGGTGCAGCTTTCACCAATGGTGCACACAAGGCATTCCTTGCACTCGACTTTGGCACAGCATTGAGCCAAATGCGTGGTTTCTCGCTCAACGATTTGTTTGGTGGCATCACTTCAATCCATTCAATCGTTAATGCAGAAAAGGCTTCTCAGCGCATCTACGACCTCAACGGACGTAGCATCAACAGTTTGAATGGTCTTTCTAAGGGCGTTTACATTGTTAATGGCAAGAAGGTAATCATTAAATAAACACATACACGTAAAGAAGTAGGTGCCTTTAGTAGCACTTATGGTTTTGCTTTAGGCACCTACTTACCTTATTATGACCAACCAGATGAAAAAAGCATATTTTGCCCCAACATCAAATTCAATCCGTTTTGAAACGGAAAGCAACATCCTTAACAACTCCATAGAGTTTAGTTATAATAACGAATATTCAGAACGCGAACAGCTCTCTAATCAGAAATCAGAGGATTGGAGCAGCGAGTCTTGGGCGGACTCTGATAGCGAATAGTTCTTTAGCTAAGAACCTATAATGCAAAATCTGCAAGCATTCAGACACACTATAGCGTGCGTTTGGAGCTTGCAGATTTTGCGTTTTATAGGTTGAAAGATTTTTTTAATGCCTAATCACTTAGCCACTCTCTTTCTTTCCTTCCGTTCTTTGCAAAGGTTATGTTTTTGCCTATGCTTTTGCTCAAAATACTGTCTAATCGCTTAAAAATTAGCTATCCTGTAGTTAATGATGGTTAATACTACCCCCCCCAAGTTTTGTTATGTTAAATAAAGGTGGTAATTTTGCGGAAATTATAAAATCTAAAACAATTGTTTATGAAAATTTCTACTCTTCTTTTAGCTGGGGTGGGGGCATTTTGCTGTACTTCTACCATGGCTCAGACTTCTGATCCGTCTGTTGGTGATCAGATTACAGAAGTCGCCAAAATTACGCCTTCAACCGTAGCCTATCGTATTAAGGGTGCGCGTGGCTATCTGTTCTCACAGAATTCATCGGCTACTAAACTTTCTTCTAACTATTTGAAGAAAGATCAAAAAGACTTCACTATACCTGATGACAACGTAAACGATCCCAACTTCAACTTTGTGTTGATTCCTTCAGCTTTGCAAACTAATGGCTACTACATCTACAATGTAAGCACTAATAAGTTTGTAAAGAAAACTTCCACAACAGAGGAAGATTTATTGTCTTTGGTTGATACTCCCAATTTAGATAATTGCGTTTGGAAGTTTACAAAGAGTCAACACATTCAAGCAAATAGAGACCAACACAATCGTTACGATGGTACATTCCCGTTTTCTATTACGAATGGTATCTATTACCTCACTATCAGTGACGCGAGTATGGCTGGTGTGAAGACCTATGCAGATGTTGATGCAGGTAGTCGTTTTCAACTTATCGTTGCAGACAAAACAACCGATTTTACTGCAGCTTGCAACAGAGTGAAAGTTTACGAGACTCAAACACGCAAGACACAAATTGAGTATATTGTAGCATCTCATGTTGGCGACTTAGGTTATCCTACTCGAGAGGCTTGGGACACCTATACAGAAGCTGTTGCTAATGCCCAGCAAGTAAGCGTTGTTAATACAGCCTTGGAAACTATGTTGGCAGTTAACAACTTGGTTTATCCTACAGATGGTAAAGCTTACTACATTCGTCCTGTTAATAGAGGAGCTACAAACAGAAGTGCTAATCGCCTTTATTGTGGAACAGACAATACATTGAGCATTGGTGTTGGCAATTCGGATGATGCTTCTGCTATTTTCTATTGTCACAAAGTTGGGGAGCATAAATACATCTTTACCAACAATGCGGGTAAATATATGCGCTTCCGTGCAGATACTAAGTCTTTCAATGGCGATGCCTCTGGCTTTGCTGATGCGTATGGTAATGAACAGATCTTCACATTTTATCCTATGCAGAATGTAACTACTGATACTGAAGTTTATATTGGTTCAGAAAGTATTACCAAAGGTGACTTAAATCAGTTGGGACTTTTCCTTTTGCAAGGTCAATTAGAAAGTGGTAGTTCTGCTCAGCACTATCTGATGGCAAATACTAATGATAAGAAATTCCACAATGGAGGAGAAACTGTTATATATTATACAGCTTCGAACAACACTTGCGCATTTTATTTGGAAGCAGTTCCCCAGCAGCAAAATGCTTTCACCACTAACGCATTGACAGTAGGAAATGTTCGTGCCAACATAGCTACTTACAGCTCACCATTCCCTGTTAATTTGCCCGATGATGTTGATGCTTATATCGCTAAACAAGAGGGAGAAAATAAAGTTGTGTTGCAGAAAATTACAGGTGCATTGCCTGCTAACACAGGTGTAATTCTTTCATCTGAAAATGCTAAAAAAGATTGCATCCCCACTGCACGCACTACAGAGCCTTTGGCAACTGTAAATGCAGCAGACAACATGCTCAAACCAACTACAGGTAGCGCTGTTGCTGCTGATGTTAATGCATACATTCTGAGCCAAAATAACGGTACAGCCGTATTCAAGAAGCTTTCGTCATCAGATCGTACCATTAAACAGTACAAGGCTTACCTTAAACTAGATGGTGCACAGTCTGCTCAGTTGATGAATTTTGCCTTTGCTGGTAGCGATCTCACTGGCATACAGAATGTTACAGAAACTTCGGCTAAGTCAAAGACAGCATACGACCTCGCTGGTCGCAAGGTAGGTAAACTCCAAAAGGGCATCTACATTGTAAATGGCAAGAAGGTTATTGTAAAATAATAGTACTAAAAACAAACCCATTCAGACAAAATGAAAAAGACATATTCAACTCCCAAGTCAACTGCCATCACTTTTGCTTGTGAAGATACATTGCTTAATGCATCTCCCCTTACTGGTCAGAACATTGGTGTGCAAGGTGACCAAGAAGAAAACGGTGCTAATGCCCTTTCAAACAAGCGTGACATGTGGCAAACAGAAGGTTGGCTTAAATAAATTATTTGGTTAACACATACAAAGAGGCACTTGCTGTTGAGCAAGTGCCTCTTTAAATTTTGTGCACCTCTTGTTTCATCAAAGCGTGCTAAAATTTCATGCGCAAAAAATGTTGATAATGATTCAACCTTAGTGGTTTGGCGTTTCTTGAACTAATAATCCTACCAAAGGCTTTGTCAATTGTAAAATTTACATATTTACCACAACGCTACTTTTCCTGCAATTCCTAAATCTATGGTTGCAGTTACAACACCAAGAGCCTTGAATACTTTTCGCATGGTAGGAATGGTAATGCTATAACCTCTTTCCAAGCGAGATATTTGCGCTCTTTTCACACCAATTCGTTCACCGAGTTGTTCTTGCGTCAAGTTTTGTTCTATACGAGCTTTCTTGATAGCTTCTCCCAAACGATATGCGTGCAATGCTTCATCTACATCATTTTCAAAAGCATCACGTTTAGGAGTGCCAATTTTTCCAAAGTGCTTGTCAAGCACATCGTCCAATGGAGTTAGATTCATCTGTGCCATAATTATTTGTGTTTGAAATATTCTTTTCTTATTGCTTCAGCTTTAGCTATTTCCTTACTTGGCGTCTTTTGGGTTTTCTTGATGATGCCATGAGTGGCAATTACTAATGTATCTTTGTCCTTGTCCCAAAAGGCAAACAGGCGATATGCAATTTTGTTATATAATGTACGGAACTCCCATATTTCCGAATTTTCTAACTTCTTGAAAAGTTCTTTGTTACGTTCTCCTCCTGCAACACGCTTGATGTTGTAGTAAATTTTGTAAGATGCTGCTTCTGGTAAACTTTCAATAAAATTTTGTGCCTCATCTGTCAAGACAAGTCGGAAGATATTTTGTGCCATACTTATTCAGTTTTGTGCAAAGGTAAGCATATTGTTTCATAAAAAAGAAACACTGGGCAACTAAATGTATTTTTTTAATTTGTTTTCTGCGTTCTGCGTTATCTTTACCCTACCTTTCAGGGCGCATTATCAGCGTTACTCACTTAGTTTGTAATACTTAATACTTAATTCTGTTGGATATTTTATGACTAAAAAACTCTCCCTCATATTTCACGCTTTAACCTTACAAACCGAAAAACACAACCTTACGAGCTCTACACAAAAAGTAACAAAACCTTAAAATGCGCAGACATCTTGCTACTGTTAGCGCATTTTTTTAAAATCTATCCCTTTAACTAATCAATAGTTCGTAACTTTGCATTTCTTTAAGGGGGTATACCCTTTTACAACACAAACTCAAAAACTACAAGACGGAATGGACTTTTTACACATTGTGACACAAATGCTGATGATATTTGGCATTGTGTTGGTAGGGCTTTTTGCAGCCAAACGCAATTTATGGTCAGGAGACCTCGACCGCAAACTTTCTATTTTCATTATGAACGTTTCGATGCCCGCACTCATCTTAGCTTCGGTAATGGGAAAAGATTTGGCATTTGAAAATTCAGAACTTGTTGCGCTCGGTGTGGTAGCTGTCATCAACTACATCGTGCTGATAGGTTTGGCATACATCATTCCCCATGTGTTCAAAGTCAACAAGTCGCGCCGTGGTATTTCGCGCTTTATGCTTGCCTTTGGCAATGTAAGTTTCATTGGATACCCCGTGTGCGATGCTGTGTTTGGCTCGAAGGCAGTGTTCTGTGCCTCAGTACTCAACATTCCGTTTAACTTACTTGTGTTTACCATAGGCGTATCGTTTATTAACGGATCAAAGGCAAAGAGTGCCTTTTCGCCTAAACTCATATTCTCGCCTTGTGTGGTAGCCTCGCTCATAGCCTTGCTCATTGCCGTGGTGCGCGTACAAACCCCAGCACCCATTGGTCAGTGGTTTCATTTGTTGGGCGACTTAACCACACCTTGTGCCTTGCTCATTATAGGTTCGAGTCTGAGCCACATTCCTGTACGCGACATGCTTGGTAACCGTTTTGTATATTCCATGGCATTGCTGCGTTTGCTCGTATTGCCCCTTGCTGTGGGAGGCGTATTAGCCTTGATGGGGATTGACCCCTTTGTGAGCGATGTTGCTGTAGTGTTAAGTGCGATGCCTGTTGCTACAAACGGCATTATGCTGTGTTTGCAATATGGACAGGATGAACGCGTTATGACACAAGGACTCTTCATTACCACACTATTCTCTGTAATCAGCATTCCTGCTGTTGCCTTCCTTGCCAGTCTTTTTTAGACAAATGGGAAATTGCCCCAGCCTTTTTTAAAAAAACTCAGAATGAACCTACTTATCTGTATAATTGTGGCAGTAGTTGCCTTTGCAGCGGGATATTTTTTAGCCGCCTTGCGCACCCAACGCGAAGCCATCAGTGCTAAAGCCCAACTCAAGGCAGAACAGCAACATGCCGATGAGAATATGCGTAGACAAGCCCAAGCTTTACGTGCAGAGTTCAAAGCCATGTCGGTGGAGATGATGCGTACGCAGGGAGATGCCTTACGGCAGCAACATCTGCATTCGCTCGAAGCCTTGTTGAAGCCTTTAGGACACGACATTGAAGACTTCCGTACGCAATTTGTGAAAGACCATGCCTCGCTCGATAGCTACATAAAAGCCTTGGTAGAGCAAACTACATCGCTCGGAAAAGAGGCGGATGCACTTGCTAAGGCATTGAAAGGTAACACCAAACTGCAAGGAAATTGGGGCGAAGCTGTGTTGGCAAACTTGCTTTGTGCAGCAGGACTGACTGAGGGACGCGATTACACATTGCAAGAACACCATGCTGATGGACGCGGTTCGGTTGCCATTCCTGATGTGGTGGTGCATTTGCCCGAAGAGCGTAACCTTATTATCGACTCAAAGGTGTCGCTCAAAGCTTTTACCGAATATGTGGCTGCCGATGATGCCATAGAACAAGACCGTTTACTCAAAGAACATGTGCGCAGTGTGCGACAACACATTAAAGAACTATCGGCAAAGAACTATAATAAAATTGTGCCGAATAGCATTGGTTATGTGCTGATGTTTATTCCTGGCGAAGCTGCTTATGTGGCAGCCGTAACGGCAGACCCCACTTTGCCCACCGATGCTTATGCCCAACACGTTATTTTGATCAATCCCACCAATTTGCTCATGGCATTGCAGTTGGCTTATAACTTGTGGCAAAGCGAGTTGCAAAGTCGCTCGGTAAACGAGATTTATGCTTCGGCAGAAAAACTCTACAAAAAGTTTAGCACCTTTGCACAAAACTTTGTGAAGATAGGCAATTCTATTAACCAACTGCAGCGCACCTATAACGAAGCACAAGGACAACTCTCTACGGGACGTGGCAACATTGTGAGTCAACTTGAGGGATGGAAAAAGAAAGGACTTACGCCCAATGCCTCCCTGCCCGAAGAACTCACGCAAGAGGGTGAATAAGACCATGAAGTAAACACCGTGCGGAATAGAAAACGTAAACTATGTGCGAAATTACACATTAGCGCACCATTATGTAAGCTACAAAGTGCCTCAAAAACAATAAAATTTTGTAGATTTGCGCCTATAAGTGAGTGCAGTAAATGCATCGATTAAGTAGTTTGCTACCTCAAAAATCTCAAAGCAACTGGCTATGACAACAGAAAACAATAAGAACAAATCGAAAATAAAAGGGTTGCTAACCCTTGCAGGCTCCGTGTTGGTTGTAGTGGCACTGTTGGTGTATTTTCTTCCGCGCGAGAGTAAGTTTGGTTATGAATATGAACAAGGTCGTCCCTGGCGATACAACTCACTCATAGCCACTTTCGACTTTCCGATATACAAAACCAAAAAGGAGATAGACACGGAATGTGACAGTGCACTCAGCAAGTTTCAGCCTTTTTATGTGGAAGACTTGCAAGCAGGGCATCAACAAGCCGAAGCCTTTCGCAAAGACTTTATAAATGGAGAATTCAATGATGTGCCACTCAACTGTCTTTCGCACATTGAAAAACTCATTGAGAAAGTTTATGATGCGGGTATTGCGCCTTCGCTTGAGTTGGCACAAATGGCAAAAGAACGCACCAGTGGCATACGCATTGTTGAAGGAACAGAAGCTTTGTCGCGCCCTATTACCGAACTTTATTCTACCCGTTCGGCATACGAATACATCGTTCATGCCGACACGGTGCAATTTCCATGTGAGGTGCTGGCGCGTTGCAACCTCAATAAATATCTTGTATCCAACCTCACGCTCGATAGTGCCAAGACACGTGCTGCACGCGAGGATGTAATTGCTTCGGTAGCTCCAGCATCGGGTATGGTACAAAGTGGACAACGTATTATTGACCGAGGTGAAATCATTTCTGCCGAACAATATAAGATATTGCAATCGTTTGAAAGGGAAAGTGTGCGACGCACGGACCCCTCAGAGGGCTTTTGGCAAGTGGTGACAGGACAGACCATATTTATGCTCTGTGTGATAACCTCGTTGGTGGTATACTTGCACCTCTTCCGTCGCGAATATTTGCATTCGCCTCATAGCATCTTCTTGCTTTCGTCGCTTATAGCCATCTTCCCCATCATAACCTACTTGATGGTAGACCACAAGGTACTGAATGTGTACATGGTGCCGTATGCGATGGTACCTATATTTGTGCGCATCTTTATGGACTCGCGCACGGCTTTCATGGCAATGGTGTGTACCATCATTCTCTCATCGTTTGCCCTGCATAGCAACTATGAGTTTGTGATTGTGCAATTCATGACTGGTGCTACTGTTATTTATGCTTTGCGCGATTTGTCGGAACGCTCCCAATTATTACGCGTGGTGTTTACGGTGGTTGTTACCAGCTCTATCATCATGTTGGGTTACGACCTCTCGCAAGGCATCGACTTTTTGCACTTAGACCGTTCGATGTATATATATAATGTGATGAACGGTGTGTTGTTGCTCTTTGCCTACCCCCTACTCTACCTCATTGAAAAACTCTTTGGCTTTACATCGAGTGTTACGTTGGTGGAGCTTTCCAATACCAATCACCCCATACTGCGCCGTATGTCGAAGTTGGCACAAGGCACCTTTGTGCATTCGTTGCAAGTGGCAAATTTGGCTACGGAGGTTGCCGATAAAATTGGTGCTAAAATTCAATTGGTGCGTACTGGAGCTCTCTATCACGACATAGGCAAGACGCTGAATCCTGCCTTCTTTACTGAAAATCAAACGGGTGTAAATCCGCACGATGAATTGAGTGAAGAACGCTCGGCACAAATTATTATAAACCATGTGACCGATGGATTGAAATTGGCTGAAAAATATCACTTGCCCAAGGTGATACGCGACTTTATTAGTACGCACCATGGTCGTTCGCAAGTGAAATACTTCTATATTCAGTGGAAGAACAAGCATCAAGGCGAAGAGCCCGACCCAGCCCTCTTTACCTATCCAGGTCCGAACCCCTTTACACGCGAGCAAGCCATATTGATGATGTGTGATGCTGTTGAAGCCTCATCGCGCTCGCTGAAAGAGTATACGGAGGAGAGCATCAAGAAACTTGTAGACCGCATTGTTGATGGACAAGTGCAAGCAGGCTATTTCCGCGAATGTCCCATTACCTTCCGCGATATAGCTGATGCAAAACGTGTGATGGCAGAAAGTTTGAAGACTATTTACCACACACGCATTGCTTATCCCGAACTCAACTCTAAACCAACTCCACAGGCACCACAACCTCGCCGCACCTATTTCTTTGGGCGCAGAATATAGTAACCCCTTGCATGTGTTACATAGAAGTTTAGATGACTTCATAATGTGCCACACATACCCTCTCTTAACAAGACATCCACTCCTATATATAATGAATGCAAAGATATTTCCACTCCAACACGTAGCCGACGAACGCGGACAGCTCTCTATTATAGAAGAAGGACTGCACTGCCCCTTCGATGTGAAACGCGTTTTTTGGATTTTCGATGTGCCACAAGGTAGACACCGCGGTGCACATGCTCATCGTGTGTGCCATGAATTTATTGTAGCCATTGAAGGTAGCTTTGATGTGACCCTTTTTGATGGTCGTGAACATAGCACGGTACACCTTGACTGTCCTACCCAAGGACTGCACATTCCACCAGGTACGTGGGCCACTGAACTTAATTTTGCGCCAGGCAGCATCTGCTTGGTACTGGCAAGTATGGCGTACGACGAAAGCGAATATATTCGCGAAATTGAAGATTTTATGGCATTCAAAGCACAAGAAGAAGGCAAGTGTTTTTTTTCGAACAATGATAAAGTATCTTGACATTCAAGCCATCACAGCGCAGCATGCTGCCGAGTATCAAGCAGCAGCACGTCGTGTTATAGACAGCGGATGGTATTTGTTGGGCAATGAAACCGAGGCTTTTGAAAAGCAATATGCGCACTACATCGGGACGAAACATTGCATAGGTGTGGCTAACGGACTGGATGCGCTGAGGTTGATGTTGCGTGCCTATAAAGAATTGGGACGCATGCAGGAGGGTGATGAAGTGATTGTGCCTGCCAACACTTATATAGCTACCATTTTAGCCATTACAGACAATCAGCTTGTGCCTGTAATGGTAGAACCCCGTTTTGATACACTTGAGTTAGACACAACACGCATAGAGCAAGTTATTACCAACCGTACACGCGCTGTGCTCACCGTACACCTTTATGGGCGTTTGGCATGCAACGACCAATTGGTGGATGTATGTCATCGTCACAACTTGTTATTGCTCGAAGATAATGCACAAAGTCACGGTTGCCAATGGAACCACCATCGCACAGGGTCGTTGGGCAATGCGGCAGCACATAGCTTTTATCCAGGCAAAAACTTAGGAGCCTTTGGCGATGCAGGAGCTGTTACGACAAACGATGCCCAATTAGCTGCTACGGTGCGAGCATTGGGCAATTATGGCAGTGAACGCAAATATGTGTTTCGCTATGCAGGACTGAATAGTCGTATGTCGGAAATGGATGCCGCCTTGCTCAGCATCAAACTGCGTTATTTGGATGCCGATAACCAGCGCCGACAGGAATTGGCAGCTTATTATTATGCACATATCCATAATCCACTGATTAAATTGCCTAACCGATTGCCCGATACGGAGAATGTATATCACATTTTCCCCGTGTTGTGTGAACGCCGCGATGAATTGCAAGCATTCTTACTGAAGCATGGCATTCAAACCATGATACACTACCCCATTCCACCTCACAAGCAAGCATGCTATGCAGCGTGGAACACGTGTAGCTATCCCATTACTGAGCACATACATGCTACAGAGTTAAGTTTACCGCTACACCAAGCTCTCACAAACGATGAGGCAGCCCAAATAGTGCGTGCGGTTAATGCGTTTAAGTAAGTAAAAGTCCTTATTTCCTCGTTTTTTGCCAACACAACATGTCGAACACCCATCCTTTTCTACAGAAAAGCTTACAAGGGAAAAAATGTGGAAATAATTTGCGTTAAAACTTTTCCATTGCACTAACTTTTTCGTATTTTTGCTGCGGTAAAAGGGACGCGTTTGCTGCGCTACGCCCTAAAACCACTCAAAAACAATTACAAGTAAACCAATTTTATTAATTAATAAATCATTATGGCAACATTAGATTTAACCAAGTACGGTATTACCGGTGCTACTGAAATCGTGCACAACCCCTCTTACGAGAAGCTTTTCGAAGAGGAAACAAAAGCAGGTCTCGAAGGTTTCGAGAAGGGTCAGGAAACTGAACTCGGCGCCGTTAACGTAATGACAGGTATCTACACCGGCCGTTCTCCTAAGGATAAGTTCATCGTAATGGATGAAAACTCAAAGGACACTGTATGGTGGACTACTCCCGAATATCCCAACGACAACAAACCCGCTTCTCAAGAGGCTTGGGCAGCCGTTAAGGAAATCGCTAAGAAGGAGCTTTCTAACAAGCGTCTCTTCGTAGTTGATGGTTTCTGTGGTGCCAACAAGGAAACTCGCATGTCAGTGCGTTTCATCATGGAAGTTGCATGGCAGGCTCACTTCGTAACTAACATGTTCATCCGCCCCACAGCTGAAGAACTTGCTAGCTTCGAACCTGACTTCATCGTTTACAACGCTTCTAAGGCTAAGGTTGAGAACTACAAGGAACTCGGCCTCAACTCAGAAACTGCTGTTGTATTCAACATCACAAGCCGCGAACAGGTTATCATCAACACTTGGTACGGTGGTGAAATGAAGAAGGGTATGTTCTCTATGATGAACTACTACAACCCCCTCAAGGGCATCGCTTCTATGCACTGCTCTGCCAATACCAACATGGACGAAACTAGCTCTGCTATCTTCTTCGGTCTTTCTGGTACTGGTAAGACTACCCTTTCAACTGACCCCAAGCGTAAGCTCATCGGTGATGACGAACACGGATGGGATGACAATGGTGTATTCAACTATGAAGGTGGTTGCTACGCTAAGGTTATCAACCTCGATAAGGAAAGCGAACCCGATATCTACGGTGCTATCAAGCGCGACGCTCTCCTCGAGAATGTAACTGTTGATGCTAATGGTAAGATTGACTTCGCTGACAAGAGCGTTACTGAAAACACTCGTGTAAGCTATCCTATCTACCACATCCAAAACATCGTTAAGCCTATCAGCAAGGGTCCCGCTGCAAAGCAGGTTATCATGCTTTCTGCTGATGCATTCGGTGTTCTTCCTCCCGTTTCTATCCTCTCTTCTGAGCAGGCTCAGTACTACTTCCTCTCAGGCTTTACTGCTAAGTTGGCTGGTACTGAACGTGGTATCACTGAACCCACTCCTACATTCTCAGCTTGCTTCGGTCAGGCATTCCTCGAATTGCACCCCACTAAGTACGCTGAAGAGCTCGTTAAGAAGATGGAGAAGAATGGCGCTAAGGCTTACCTCGTAAACACTGGTTGGAATGGTTCAGGCAAGCGTATCTCTATCCGCGATACTCGTGGTATCATCGACGCTATCCTCGACGGTTCTATCGACAAGGCTCCTACTAAGACTATTCCTTTCTTCGACTTCGTTGTTCCTACTGAACTCCCCGGAGTTGATCCTAAGATCCTCGATCCTCGCGACACTTACGCTGAGGCTGCTACTTGGGAAGGAAAGGCTAAGGACCTCGCTGCTCGTTTCATCAAGAACTTCAAGAAGTACGAGACTAACGAAGCTGGTAAGGCTCTCGTTGCTGCTGGTCCCCAGCTCTAATATTGCTTAACTATTAAATAGCTTAAGCTAAAACCGAAAGGCTGATTTGTTCACTTAAGGACAAATCAGCCTTTTTTCAGCAAAAAATAAATTGTGCAACTTTTGACGGGAAGTCGTTAATGCGTTTTTTCGACATAAATGCTGTCTCTTATACACATCTGACGCTGCCGACGATCTTAC
>UQPD01000033.1 GCA_900542795.1 uncultured Prevotella sp.
CCATTTAAGTTAACATACTTGGCGATTTAAGTTAACATACTCGGACATGTTAGCTAAGTTACTTTTTAAGGAAATAACAAGCAGAAGCTCAGAGTTTCATTTTGTAGACGTTTGTTTCGCGTGGCTCAAATCCCATACTGCGATAAAGATGGTTTGCCGACTCACGACTGGGACGCGACGTAAGATTTACACTATTGGCACCATGCACACGCGCTTCGGCTTGCAAGTGGGTAAGCAACAAACGGGCTAAACCCTTTCCACGCTCTTTTTCATCTACCACTACATCTTCTATCCACGCTTTTTTTCCCGTAAACAAAACAGAAAAACTCAGTGTGGCAGTACCAATAAGTTGACCATCAGCTAAACGAAGCAAATAAATGTGCGTGTTAGGGTTGTTTTCGAAACACAATGCTGTGAGATTTTCAATGGTTAACGCAGTGACTGATGTGCTAAGCTGGGCAAGCAACTGATTGAGGCGTTCACAAAGTTGGGGAGTTACATCAGATGTTGTCAGCTTTTCGATGCTACAACGCTGGCGGTCTTCAAGCAGTTGAGCAATGGTTTTTCCGTAAAAAGGATGCACTAAATTAGGAGCAATCTGTGCCAAGGGCTCTAACACAAACAAGCGTTGCGCCATCTGTGGATGTGGCAGTTGTAACTGAGGAGTGTGTACTTGCAAATCATTGTAGAAGAGCAAATCGATGTCGATGATGCGATCTTTATATTTGCCATCAATGCTCTTTTGCTTACGTCCCATTTCTTGTTCGATGCACTGCGTAATCTGCAAAATATCGTCGACAGACTTCTGCGTTTCAACTTCAACAACCGTGTTGAGAAAAAAGTTGTCTGATTCAAAGCCCACGGGAGCGGTTTCGATAGACCGTGCCACCATCGTGACATTGCCAATGCGTTGCTTAATAAGAAAAACGGCACGACTAATATTGTCATAACGGTCACCTAAATTGGTGCCCAATGAAAGGTAAAGCATGTTGTGTAACAAAAAAGCGAGATTATAAAACCAACACATTCTTAAAAGGTGTCAGTTTTACAATCTCGTTATTTATAGAATCCTTGTTTTCAAAAATATGCGATTTAGAGGGGATTTTTACGTCACCCGAAATCAATCGACAATAAGCATAACATCGCCAAAAGGTCCAAACTTATAGTCGTGCTTCAGTGCTTCTTCATAGGCGTGCATGGTGTAATCGTAGTCGCCAAAAGCTGCCGTAAGCATGAGCAAAGTGGAATAAGGCAAATGGAAGTTTGAAAGCATCGCATCAGCTACATGGAAATCGTAGGGAGGGAAGATAAACTTATTGGTCCATCCCTCAAACTCCTTAATACGGTCGTCTGTGCTGCACGAAGCCTCGAGCGCACGCTGCACGGTTGTGCCCACAGCAAGCACCTTATGACCTTCGTCCTTAGCCTTGTTCACCATATTGCAGCAGTCAGCATTCACAAACATCTGCTCAGAGTCCATTTTGTGTTTTGTTAAGTCCTCCACGTCCGTATTGCGGAAGTTACCCAAACCACAGTGCAAGGTAATAAATGCTTGTTCGATGCCCTTAATCTCCATACGCTTCAACATCTCGCGCGAGAAGTGCATACCTGCAGTAGGTGCAGTAACAGCACCTTCGTGCTTGGCAAAGATGCACTGAAAGCGTTCCAAATCCTCAGGTTCGCTTTCACGACCTATAAAACGAGGAATAGGTGCTTCGCCCAAGGCATAAAGCGATTTTTTAAATTCATCGTGATCGCCATCATAGAGGAAGCGCAACGTACGGCCACGGCTCGTTGTGTTGTCGATAACTTCAGCTACAATAGAGTCGTCCTCGCCAAAATAGAGTTTGTTACCAATACGTATTTTACGTGCGGGGTCAACCAAAACATCCCACAAACGGAGTTCTTGATTAAGCTCGCGCAAGAGGAACACCTCTATGCGGGCCCCCGTTTTTTCCTTGTTACCATAAAGGCGGGCAGGAAACACCTTCGTGTCATTGAACACGAACACATCGTTTTCGTCGAAGAAAGTAAGCAAATCCTTGAACATAAGATGCTCAATATCGCCTGTTTTGCGGTGGAGCACCATCATGCGACACTCATCGCGGTGAGGTGCAGGATATTTTGCAATGTTTTCTTCAGGGAGTTTGAATTTGAATTGAGAAAGTTTCATGTGTGTTTATCTTGAAGATTGGGGGTTTTGGTTTTTAGGATTTTAGAGCATCCTCAAAGTTGCTGAGTGTGAAGCATCTATCTATGTCGAAGAAGCCCACACGTGTGCGACGCAAGGCGGTGAGGTGTGCTCCGCTATTAAGAGCAAGCCCTATATCGCGTGCCAAAGCGCGAATGTAAGTGCCCTTTGAGCAAACCACACGTATGGTTATTTCGTTGCGGTCGAGGTTGCACGCAGTCAGCTCTATTTGCTCTATGCGCAAAGGTTTTGCTTTGAGTTGCACCTCCATACCACTACGCGCCATGTCGTAAGCACGCTTGCCTTCGACCTTGCAGGCTGAGAATGCAGGAGGAACCTGCATAATATCGCCCTCGAATGTGGTTAACACCTGACGCACCATTTCCTCAGTGATATGTTCTGTTGGGAATGTTTGGTCGATGGGGTGTTCAAGGTCGAAACTTGGAGTGGTTGCACCCAATTGCAATGTGGCATAATATTCTTTTACACCAGCCTGCATTTGCTCAATGAGCTTTGTGGCACGCCCCGTACAAATAACCATTACGCCTGTGGCAAGAGGATCGAGCGTTCCTGCATGACCTATCTTTATCTTCTTTTTGCCTAGAGCACGTGTAAGCAACCAACGTACCTTGGCTACCAACTGAAAAGAAGTGAGATGCAAGGGTTTGTCGAACGCCATGATGCAAGGCAGTATGCCACCCGCTAAGGGATTTCCATCTTCGGTGGGCATAGTAGGATTTGCAATAAAGTCCTTCAACACTTGCAAAGAACTAAACTGCTGCCCTTCGGTGCCCGCAAGTTGTTGCATGGCTGCATCAGGCAATATGTAGTCTGTCTTGATTTCTTTTTTTGCCATGTAATGGGTAAAATCTTGTTTTTAGGGAATAGTCTTATTCATTTGTACATTGTACATTATACATAAGGACTAAGCGAACAAGCCGTAAAGCAAAGAAATTACACCAGCAATAGCACAGTAATAAGCAAAGTAGATGAGCTTGCCCTTCTTAACAATGCCAATCATCCACTTACAAGCTACACAGCCCGAGATGAATGCTGCCAAGAAACCTACAGTAAGCGGCATCCAACCAATTTCGGCTCCTAACGATTCGCCCTTTACCATTTTGAGTACATCGAGCAAGGCCTCGCCAAGAATGGGGGGAATAACCATGAGGAATGAGAATTGTGCCATATTGCTTTTCTTCTCGCCCAACATCAAACCTGTTGCAATGGTTGAACCCGAACGGCTTAAACCAGGCAAAACTGCAATGGCTTGTGCCAAACCAATGATGAAGGCGTGACCCAATGAGATGCTTTCGCGTTCGCGCGGACGTGCATAGTAAGAGAAGGTGAGCAACAAAGCTGTAACCAACAAACAAATGCCCACAATGGTCATGCCCGAACCAAAAATGGCTTCAACTTGGTCCTTAAAGAACACACCTACGATGCCAATAGGAATCATCGACACCAAGATGTTGAGCACGTAACGCTGATCGGGGTTTAAGCAGTTAAGTCCCTTTGCACCAGAGTTAAGCGGACCAAACATGCCCTTAATGATTTTCCAGATTTCGCCACCCAATATCACGATGGTACTAAGCACTGTTGCCACGTGCACCATGATAGTGAAAAGCATATTTTCTTCGCCATCAATGCCAAAGAGAGTTGAAGCTATGGTAAGGTGTCCGCTGCTGCTCACGGGTAAATACTCTGTAAGTCCTTGCAGCAAGCCCATAAGAAGGGCCTGAAATGTATTCATCTTATACTAAGTTTTAGATTGTGTTTAAATGGTTTAAGCTTCTTCCTTGTTTTCGTCAGCCACTTCTTCTTTTTTGTCGCGCGGACGGCGCACAATGGCATATACCATAAATAAGTAGCCAAAAAGACACACAGCTGGTGCCACTTTGATGTGACGTGCGTCGAAGATTGAAGGATCGAAAGTAGTTTCGTCAGAGCCTGTGCCCGACATCAAAATCATGCCAACAATCACTACGGCCATGCCAATGGCCAAAAGGATGAAGTTCATGCGGTCGAAGGCAAACACCTTCTTTGCAGTAGGTTTCATTGTTCTTTAATGTATTATGTTGTTATTACTTTTCTGTAAGTAGGAATAATATACGCATCAAGCAGAAACGTATTGACAGTACGCACACTCCTTAATGAATATAAATTTTATCGCTTGTCATGCGCAAATGGCGGTTTACCGAAACGTATGCACACCATGCTGTGAGCACCAAGCCACACACAAAGATGCAACCCAGTGTGGCTATCCACACCATGGGGTTGATGAGTGTGTTAAGATAAATGTCGCCAGCACCAGCCTCGAATTGCAAATAGTACATGGTGCCACCCAACAGCGAACCTGCTAACACAGCAGCTACCAAACCTATGCGCATGGCTTGCCAAATGAATGGACGACGGATAAATGCCCAACTTGCTCCCACCAATTTCATGGTATGAATGCTAAAGCGACGCGCATAAATGCTCATACGGATGGTATTGTTGATGAGTGAGAACGATACTAAAGTGAGCAATGCTGCCACAACGAGCAATCCTAAACCAACGGCTGGAATGGTGCGGTCGAGACTCTCCATCATTTCGTGCGGACAGTTCACTTCGGTCACACCTGGCAGTTTCAACATGCTTTTTTCGTAGCGATGCAAACTGTCTAAGTTGGCATAATCATATTTTAAATAGACTTCGAACTCGGCAGGAACAGGACTTGAACCTTCAAACGTACCAATGTCGCCTCCCACGGCTTCGTTAATTTCGCGAATGCCTTGTTCCTTCGAGATGTATTCTACTCTTCTCGAATAAGGAGCCTGTTGCAATGCACGCTGCGTAGCTATTTGGTCGCCTGCGCTGATGCTATCATTAAGCATCACCTCCACCGTGAGTCCTTCGCGTAATTGCTGACTCGCGTTGTTTCCCATTGTCACAAAAAGCACCACAATGCCGAGCAATATCAACACAAGTGTTGTGCTGATACAGGTGGTTATGGTGCCGAACTGTCCTGCCGAACGTTTCTTTTTCATGTTCTTTGTTATTTCTCAATTTGATTGAAACAGGCAAGAATATGCCTAAATTCGTACAAATGTACAACAAAATTAGGGGGCATACGATGATTACTCTTTTTTTAACAAAAAAAGCCTCACATTCGCAACAAAAATGCTGCAAATGTGAGGTTTTAAGTAGATATTTTGCTTTTGAAAGCGAAACTTATCAGCAATTACTTTTCGGGGAAAGTGAACTGTTCGAGCTTAAGTGTGCCGAGCTTTTCGAGCTGACCTACATAAAGCTTAAAGTGTTCGGCTTCCATGTGTTTTTTCAGCGACGCTTCGTCTTGCCATGTTTCGCAAATCATAAAGATGTCAGGACGTGTGACACTTTCAAAGGTGTCGTAAGCAATGTTACCTTCGTCCTTAAGCGATGCGGCTGTAAGAGCGATGGCGGCTTGAAGGGCTTCGTCGTATTTGCCTTCGTTAGCCTGGAAGAAACAATTTAATCTAAGCATTTTTTTAAATATTTTAGAGTAAAGAAGTCGTGTGAACTTTTCTGACGAAGTTTAGACGACTTCAAAAGGAGGAAGGGTGAAATGCTAAACAACCCATCTAATATTTGGTTGCCTAACGCTTCACCCTTAATTCTTAAAACATATAAGCTACTTGTACCTGGAAGGTGTTGGTTCTGTACTTCAAACTCTTGCCAGAGCCTGTTTCAACACCAAAGTTATTCAAAATGGCTGAACCTGCCTTGCTGAGTGCAAAGTTATAACCTACATTGGCTTCAAGATGCTTGAGCAAACGTACACCAGCACCAATATTCCAAGTAGTGTTCATTTTTTCCTTGCTGAAGTTTGAACCTGTACCAAAGTCTTCCCACTTCATGCTTTGCAAAGGAAAGCCAAACTGCGGACCTGTGTAAACAAACACGCTTGCCATCTTGCCCAAACCCACGTTGTAGCGCACGTTAATGGGAATTTCGATGGTGCGATAAGTTTCAGAGTGAGAGTCATTGTCGAGAATATCGTCTGATGCTTCGTACATATTCTCACAGATGTTGAGTTTGCGCTGTGAATATTGCAATGAAGCATCCATACCAAGACCAATAACGGTATTGAACTCTACCTTAGGACCAATGAACCAACCTGGCTTGTTGTCTGAGCTAAAGTTCTCTTTGGCAGAACCCGAAAACGTCAATTTAGTTAAGTTATAACCAGCTGTTATACCATAGCTAAACGACTGTGCTTGTGCTGCTACTGTGCCTACGAAGGCTAACAACAAAGCAATGCAAAATGTTGAAATCTTTTTCATATTAGTTTGAGTTTTATGAGTTTTCTTTTCACTACAAAGATTCTACCCTCTAAAAGGGGAAGAACAATGGAATGACCCAAATTGCCACAATGCCCATTATGATTTGCAAGGGCAAGCCCACTTTTACATAGTCCATAAAGTTGTAGTGTCCTGCATTCATCACCATGGCATTGGGAGGTGTACAAATTGGTGTGGCAAAACAAGCACTTGCTGCAACAGCTGCTGCCATCATGAAGGGAGTGGGCGATACGCCTAACTGTGTTGCAGCAGCCCAAGCTATGGGAGCTACAAGTATGGCTGTGGCTGAATTGCTAATAAATGTGCTAAGCACAGAAGTTACCACATAGACACCTGCCATAGCAGCAATGGGACCATAGGCATGCAAACCTTCGACCAACGAAGTTGCTATCCATGCAGAAATGCCTGTTTTTGAGAGTGCCGTACTCATAGGCATCATAGCTGCAATGAGCACTATACTCTCCCACCCTATCATTTTATAGGCTGCATCGACGCTACGCACACAGCGTGTAAGCACCATGAGCAAGCCTGCTATAATAACTACAGCCACAGGTTTCACACCTATATGGTCGGCAAAGACCATAAACAATACCATGAGCAACATGATGGCTGCTGCAAGGGGGGCTTTGTGATCGAGTGCCACACTCTCAGCATCCTCAGTAGGCGAACCTATCACAATCCACTCGCGATTCTTTTTCGCCATACTTTCAATGCCTTTCCATTCGCCATGCACCAAAATCATATCACCGTTTTTCACAACGTTGTCTAACACGTTGTCGAAAAGATATTTGCCTTGACGCTTGATTGCCAATACAGTCACCCCAAAGCGCTCTTTAAAGTTTGCTTTGCGCAATGTGCGGTTTATAAGTGAAGAGTCAGGCGAGATAAGTACTTCAGCCAAACCTATTTCGTAAAAATCGAGTTTGCCTTTTCCTTCACGTTCCACATCTTCGTAAACCGAAAGATTGTGGTCGGCAGCGAACTTCTCTACCTGTTCGCGATGTCCAAGCACATAGAAGGTGTCGTCGGCTTGCAGAATGGTGTCGGCACTTACCGACTCTTGTATGTTTGAGCTAAACACCGTACGATTGGCACGGCGCACCTCAAGAATTGTAATGCCATATTGCTGACGAATGCCTAATTCGCCTACGGTTTTTCCCACTAAGTGCGAACTACCACTCTGTGCTTGCAAACGAAAGACGAGGTCGGCAATGTGATAATCGTGAAGCAAGGCTGCTAATGTATCATCCTTTGCATTTTCGTCTGCCACACGACTTTTTTTGCCCAAAAAAATGCGGCACAAGGGATAGAGCAACAACAAGCCTACGCCTAAACAGATTAAACCGATAGGCAAAAAGTCGAAGAATGCAAAGCCCTCACGACCATTATCGCGCAAATATCCATCAACAATTAAGTTGGGCGGTGTACCAATTAAGGTAAGAATGCCACCCATAGAACTGGCAAAAGCCAAGGGCATCATCAGTTTAGCAGGACTAATACCTGCCGATTTTGACATTGCCAAGATGATGGGCAGCAACAAGGCTACCGTACCTGTGTTGCTCACAAAGGCTGCTACCACACTGGTAACTAACATCACCAAAAAGAAGAGTTTTAGCTCGCTGGTGCCAGCTAATTTTAGCAATCTACCTGAAATGATACGCGCCAATCCTGTTTGAAAGACAGCACCGCCTACCACGAACAGACCTATCATCATGACCACAGCTGAGTTTGAAAACCCTGCTAAAGCCTCAGAAGGTGTAAGAACATTGGTCACAAGCAGTAAAGCTAACGAGCAGAGTGCCACTATGTCGCTACGCACTTTGTCGGCTATAAATGCTACAATTGTTAATGCAAACACTGCTACCACTATCCCTATTTGTCCTGCGGGCGAAGCTAACAGCTGTGTCAAGTTGCTAAATATTTCCATGTTATTTAAATTTTAGGGTTAGCTCGGACAAAAATAGGTGTAAGTTTCAACATAGCCAAATATTTGTTTTTAATTTTGCATGAAGAAACTTTCTTACCGCCTACTTAAACATGCTTCTATTTGTTTGAATTTAAAATCCAAATATTCTCTTATGACATTACAACGCAAAAAAGATTCTCACAACCCGTTTGCCTTTAAAGCTAAGGCTGCCAAAAAGGGTTCGGGCAAACGCGTAGGCAAGTCTAAGCCACAGAAAGCCAATAATCAGTTGAACCGCAGGGTGAAGTAAAACTTGTTTTAGACCTATACGCAAAAAACAGTGCATCTTCACAGATACACTGTTCCCAATATTCGTAAATGTTTAAGGAGACATTTACATGAATGAACTAAAGGTTTTTCTTTTATGAAAGATTTTCGCGTTTTTGCGCATCGCTCTCAATAAGTTCGAGCAATTTATCAACGGCTTGTTCGGTGGGAATGTTCTTTTCTACACAAACTTTGCCACGATAAAGACTCACTTTGCCACGAGCAGCTCCCACGTAACCATAGTCAGCATCTGCCATTTCGCCAGGGCCATTCACAATACAACCCATAATGCCAATTTTTAATCCCGTAAGGTGAGCTGTTGCAGCCTTTATGCGAGCAATGGTGCCTGGAAGATCGTAGAGCGTACGACCACAACCCGGACAACTGATATACTCGGTTTTACTTGTACGCAAACGGGCTGCTTGCAATATGGCAAAGGCTGTTGCATCTTGCACATCAATAGACAAGGAACGGTCTGACTCAGGCTTTTGGTTAAAGAGCATTATGCCATCAGTAAGTCCATCGAACATTAAGGCTCCCATGTCGGCTGCTGCTTGCAACTGAAAATCCTCTTTCTGCGTCTCGCCCAAACGATATTGCTGGAAAAAGACAACAGGGATGGGCAACTCTTCGCGCCATAATTCGTGTACCAAAGCACGCTGCTCACCTAAACGGTTTTGATGATTGCTCTGCGCAATAATCACAATACCAGGAACCGTGCGAAGCAATGCCTTTACCTCGTCAGTAAGGTCGAGATAAGTGAGGAATAAGAATTTTACCTTGGCAGCACACGAGGGAATTGCCATGAGATATTTAGGTGTGAAGACGGGATAAGTGCCTTCTTCGCCCTTCCACACATCTGCATCAACAATATAACCTACCCCCGATGTACGCTTATTGGCATTGGGTAGGTTACGTCCGAGGTAAACATAGTCGGGCTTAGGCTGATTTTCAGCCATAGTCATATTGCCATCCAAACGGGTTGAAATAACCACAGGTACATTGTTGCCACCTATATTACCCACGGCTTGTGTGCGACGACGAACAGGATTCTCGTAACAGAACTGTGGAGCTACTGTTGCTGGTATTTCAGGATGTCCTGCACGCTGCACAACATACGAAGCAAGTTTATAAGCCACAGGCACTTCAACCTCAGGCGCTTCGCTCAAACTTACACGCAAGGTATCGCCAATACCATCTGCCAACAAAGCACCAATGCCTACTGCACTCTTGATGCGACCATCTTCACCCTCGCCTGCCTCAGTAACACCCAGGTGTAGGGGGAAGTCCATGTGTTCCATCTGCATTTTTGCACAAAGCAAACGCACTGAACGCACCATTACTTGTGTGTTAGAGGCTTTGATGGAGATGACTACATCATTAAAATGCTCTTTTACACATACACGCAAAAACTCCATGCAACTCTCTACGATGCCCGAAGGGGTATCGCCATAACGACACATAATGCGGTCGGAGAGTGAACCATGGTTTACGCCAATGCGCAAGGCTGTGTGATGTTCCTTACAAATATTAAGGAGTTTGGTAAATCGTTCTTCAAGGCGATGCAACTCTGCAGCATATTCCTCGTCGGTATATTCAAGTTGTTTGAACTGACGTGCGGGGTCTACATAATTGCCTGGATTGATACGCACTTTTTCTACAATAGTAGCTGCCACATCAGCCACAGCCGGATTGAAGTGAACATCTGCTACGAGGGGACGATCATAACCTAACTTACGTAACTCTGCTTTAATGTTACGCAAGTTTTCAGCTTCGCGCGTACCTTGTGTAGTCAGTCGCACATAGTCGGCTCCTGCATCGAAGATGGCTATGCATTGACGCACACACCCTTCGGTATCGGTAGTGGCAGTCGTAGTCATGCTCTGTATGCGCAATGGGTTTTCGCCTCCTAAAGGACGATTGCCCACACTCACTTGATGAGAATGACGCGGATTATAATTGAATATGCTCATTTTGAGATGTTTTTTTTGAGAAGTGTTGAGATTAGCCTAATCACTTTTGGGTGGGGCTAAGCTCAATTTGTCTTAAACTGATACTTCACTTCTGCCAAGTCGGCATTTGCCTTAACAATCTTCTGCTTGAGTCCTTCCTTGTATGCTACAAGACGCTGAGCCACTGTTTCATCGCTCAAGGCGAGCATTTCGGCAGCAAGGATAGCAGCATTTTGTGCACCATTTACTCCCACAGTAGCTACGGGAATGCCTGGAGGCATCTGTATGATAGAAAGCATAGCATCGAGTCCGTCGAGCATACCCTTGATGGGCACACCAATAACGGGCAATGTGGTGCTTGCTGCTATTACTCCAGGTAAGGCTGCTGCCATACCTGCTCCAGCAATAATTACACGCAAACCGCGTTCCTTAGCTCCACGAGCAAACTCTTCAACTTCGGCTGGAGTGCGGTGTGCCGAAAGTGCGTTCATCTCGAAGGGAATCTGCATTTCTTCAAGAAACTTAGCTGCTTTTTCCATTACAGGCAGATCGCTTGTGCTGCCCATGATGATGCTTACTATTGGTGTCATATTTTTGATAAACTAATTAGTTAATATGCTTATTTTATGTAATGCCTTGTGGCGATGTGCGTTTTTTTAGTAGGTGTTCAGAATTTGTTTATATTGTGAATACCTACTTACACCTTATTATATAAGTAGGATGCTTACGAAGCCACTGACTATACCAACGGCTACACCCCACCCTATCTCGGCATAAGTGTGCTGGCGCAATATAAGACGAGCTGTACTGACCATGCCACAGAGCAAAATGGCAAGACAAAGCCAACCTGTGGGATTGAAAGCAAAGATGAAAGAGAAAGCCATTAAGGCACCTATCACACCCCCCGAAGCTGCTGCATGCGTACTAATTTTGATGCGACTATTAACCAAGGCACATACCACTTGTATGACCAAAGCTCCGCCTACCACGCCCATTGCAAAACGAGGCATGTGTATGTTGTAGAGCAAATAGAGCAAGGCTCCATAACTGATAATGCTAAGTATATAAGGTACAAAACGACGCTCACGCTTGCTCATTTGATGTCGCGTCCAACCATTGAGTTTACGATAAAGATAAATGGTGAAGTGTGGCAACAAGATGGTGAAGAAATACACAATAAGTGTAAGCACTATCTTGGTTTGCAAAGGCAATAAGTTGAGATAACTAAATAGGAATAACACAATGAATGCTACCACAGGAAGATAGAATGGTGCATAAAGCATCGACACAAAGTGGGCTACCAAAATAAGCACACGACTGTCTACTTTGGTTGTTCCTGCTTCACTCCCATTGCCCTTAACGGGGGCTTGGGGCTGCATTGTATGTGTTATTGTTTCAGTCATTTCAATGTTTTTACTTTATCCTTTTCTCAGTCTTGCTGTAGGCAGTCCTAACATGTCGCGATATTTAGCTACCGTGCGGCGTGCCACGTTATAACCTTGAGCTTTGAGTTGAGCTGCAAGTGCTTCGTCAGAGAGAGGGTGTTTTTTATCCTCTGCATCAATGAGGTCGCGCAAGGCTGCTTTAACCTTGCGTGCTGAGAGTTCGTCACCATCGCTTGTTGTAAATTGCGATGAGAAAAAGAACTTCAGCGGATAAATGCCATAGGTGGTTTGCACGTATTTGCTATTAGTTACACGCGAAACGGTTGAGATGTCAACACCAACCACTTCAGCCACCTCTTTAAGCGTGAGCGGAATCAATTCGTTTTCATCATCATCGTTCACAAAGAAAGCCTTTTGCTTATGCGCAATTACGCGCATTACCGAAAGGAGTGTTTGACGACGACGTTCCAACAAATTGATGAACGATTGTGCGGCATCTACTTTTTGACGAGCATAGGTGTAAGCATCTTTTTGCTCACGCGTGAGTTTGCTTTTGTTTCCACCATATTGCTTGATGCTGTCGCGGAAGGCTGCACTTACTTGCAACTCTGGCACTTCGCCATTATTGAGTGACACTTGCAACTCTTTATCGTCAGTAACACCAACATAAAAGTCGGGGACTACCGTTGGAGCTGTAGCCATGGTCGACTCATTGAGCGCACTACCTGGACGGGGATTGAGATGTACCAATAAGTGACGTACATGTTCAAAGGTTTCATCGTCCATGTTAAGACGTTGCTTCACCACATCCCAATGCTTAGCCATAAAATCTTTGAAACAACGGTCTACCACCTCAAGTGCCAATGAGGTGTAAGGGCTACGCAGGTCGGGGTCGGTTAACTGTATGTGCAAACACTCTTGCAACGAACGCGCTCCTATGCCACGAGGCTCAAAAGTTTGAAGCACACTGAGCAGATGTTCTATTTCAGCCTCGTTGGAGTTCACGTTGTGATAAATGGCTAACTCATCGGCAATGGTTTCAGGATCCTTGCGCAAGAATCCATCTTCATCGAGCGAGCCTATGATGTATTCAAGCACTTGTTGCTCGTGTTCATTAAGATTATGCTCACTTATTTGGCTTTGCAACTCTTCGTAGAACGATGTACTGCCAGCATACTGAAATTCGGTGCGATCGCGTTCAGCCTCTGCACGTTGTTGCAAATAAGTAGGGACGTCATCAGCCGAGAAGTAGTCGCCCATGGCATCAGCTTCGCGACCGTAGTTTTCAGTTTCTTCGTAAGCATTAGGCGCATCTATATCTGCATTCGCAGCATCGTCTGCATCAGTATTCCCATTGCTTCCCATATCTTCAGCATTGTCAACATGGTTGTCGTCAAAATGGTCTGCATCGCTCTCTTCGAGCGCAGCATTATCCACCATCTCGTCACGCACACGGGTGGCAAGTTCGGTGATGGGAAGTTCCACCAACTTGGCCACAGCCACTTGCATGGTCGACAGTTGTTGTGTTTGTACCGTCGCCTGTGTTTGTTCCAGTCTTTGTGCCATAGTTAGCTCGTTTTTTAGGATTCTAATTTGGGTAAAGGTTTTAGGGTGGTTCTAAAAATTCTGATTTTAAACTTCTGAACTTTTCCTCTACTTTATTTTAGCTGTTTGTGGATTACGCAGTCCGTTAGCCCCTCGCAAAAAAGCTTTAGCTGTACCAAAGTTCAAGTTCATGTCGAGGCGTACGGGGAGATGGTTTTTGTCGTCTGTTACATAGAACGTAACGATTTCCTTTTCCTTTCCTTTTTCCTTTTCAAGGAACGAGAATACAAGACAACGATATTTCACGTTGGTATTTTCCATTTTGAAAGTTTTTTTACCACGATAAACAATGCTCTTCCATTCACAAGTACGTCCATCGGGCATAAGGAAGTTGATGCGATGTCCCACTTTCATTTGCTCAGCAGAGAATGAGCGTGCACGCATCAGCATGCTTATCATGTCGAAACCACAATACTTGCTCGTGGAGTTTGAATACTTGGCAGGATTATTGTCGCGCTGATAACGCATTTTGATGCTACACTGTCCCTTAGGATAACTATACCACACTTCATTTCGGCGATAGGTTTTTCCTTCTAACGCCTTTTTAATGTAGTATTTTGGTACAAGGTCAAGTCCCATGTAACTCATCAGCGTGTCGCGCATCACAAAAATGTTGTCTGCTTTCTTCGAACCACGTGTAATGAGATAAGTGCGGTAAGCAGGATGTCCGCCATACACAGTCTGCGTGGTGTTCATTGAAGCAGAACCCACTTTAATCCACACGAACTTCCAATTAAAATAAAGGTCGTAAATCAGCGTTTCACCACTCTTAAAGGCACTATTGCTCGATGAGCATTGTGCACTTGCGCTCAGTCCTGACAGGACGAACAGCAATAAAAGCATCATTTTTTTCATAAGCGCTGGATGTTTTTATACCCCTTTGTTGCAGTGTTTTAGCCTCATTGCAAAGATAGTTCTTACATAAAAATACTAACCTTGTTTGTTTCGTAGACGCTCAGCATTGCGACTCTTGGGTGTTTTCTTTTCTTGTTCTTTTTGCTTGATAAGCTCACGTGGTTTTTGTTCATTCAGCGGCAAGGCTTTAACTTGCCAAGTCTGCTCAATGTCCCAATTGGCACGTACACTAAACTTTTGCGGATAGTAATAAACCTCCTCAGCCTGACGGTCGTCAGCATAGCAACCTTCGTCCCACTTACCATTTTCGTTACGATCTACAAACAAACGCACGTAGTAGTCGTTAGGTGTAAGATAAAAGAAATCTACACGTCCATTCTCCACCTTAGCCTGTTTTACCAACTTTTCGCTTGTATTAAGCAGTTGCACTACAGCCATAGGGGGAGCATCGGGAACGACAAGGAAAAGTGAGCCATAAGCTTCGGCTGTATTGATGCGAAATTTGAGGTCGAACGTTTTGTTCACCTTTCCCGAAATGCCTTGCACGGCAGCCGAGTCGATGTTTAGCACATACTCTTGACCTGGTCGCCATTCTGCCTTCAGCGTATAGTTGAGCAAATGCAACGAATCGCCCATTAACTTAAAGCGTGCTTGCTGATAAGTGCTATCCACCTTTAAATACAAATGGAATGCAGTGGTGTCTATCCTTACGGCTGGTTCAGGTAGGGTGAAGTGTACGTTTTGGTCGGGCTTCATGTCCATACGTGCCGAACACTTCATAGCCAAAGGTTTTACAGGTGGCGTTTCTTGTGAGAAATCACCATTCTTATGTCTTTTCTCAAGTCCTTTTCGCCATTTTGCAAGATCTTCGGCAGCAAACTTCTGACGTTTAGCATAGGAGAACTGTGGCACCAATTCAAGCGTATCGGTTTGCATGTACGATTGCAATGTTGAATCGTTCGTAGCCTCATAGGTACAAGCAATAGCTAAGGTGTCTTGGTTTACGAGGGCTGTGTCGCGCAACCAATACGTAAGCGTGTCATTACCCACGGAACGCTCCACTATAAAAGCATTTGTAGCATCAAAATTCAGTCCACGCACTTCGGGAATGTGCTTTGATGGGGCCGTAAAATAGATGCTGAACTTTTCGGGTTCGCGTTTTGACTTTAAATATTGTCGAGTATTGTTTTTCTCACTGAAAGCTAAGAGCAACACATCGTCGGGCATGTAATGCGTAAAACGCACGGTCTTGATGGTGTCGATACGCACCGTATCTGCCCAAAGCGTATCGCGACGCACATCGGGGAAAGCCGATGGGACAATATCTTCGCGACTAAATGCCAACATCTCGCCACGTGCATATTTAAAGTCGCCATCCATATCCTTCAAGGCATAGATGCGATATTTGCCTGGTGCCACACCTTTAATACTAAAGTGTCCATTACCATCAGTACGTGCCACACGGTCGAAGGGTAATGTTGTAAAAGCCGAATCGGCTAAATTGCTGTGCAAACCTACCAAGATGCCTTTTACAGGTTCAAGGTTTTCGGCACTGAGTACACTACCTGCCACCTGCATCGTATCGAGTTGTGCACCCGTACTAAAGTAATACGTAAAATTACCAAGAGCATTTCCCTCATTCGTGTCAACAATAGCATCGCTAAAGTCAACGGTATAAGTGGTGTTCTCCTTCAAGGAGTCGGCAAGCTGCACCGTGATGCGCTTACCTGCTACTTTAAATTCGGGCGTCTGCACTTGCGGAGGCGATATAATCACCTTCTCTTGCACATTCTCTACCTTAATAAGTTCATCGAACACAATGCTTATTTTCTTAGTATGCTCGTTTGTACCACCTAAAGCAGGCGACATATGTACAATGCGCGGTGGTGTTTCATCAAAAGGACCACCATCAGGACCTGAACCTGGATTGGCACAAGCCACAATGAGCAACGCAACTGTTAGGAATGTGAGTATTTTGCTAATAAGTTTGAGCATATTGTGTTCAAAGTTTGTTCAACTTCAGAGTTTAAGCATTGAGTTTCAACACTTGTTCAATAATATCGCGGTTATTGCTTAAGCGGGGCACCTTATGCTGTCCGCCAAGTTTTCCGCGGCTTTTTAACCAATCGTTAAAGAGACCTTTACGTGCTTTCACCAATTGCAAGCGTTGCAAGGTGATGTCTTTGTGGCGCTTTGCTTCGTAGTCGGAGTTAATGCGCTGCAAAGCTTGGTCTAATATTTCAGCAAACTGCTCTAAGTCGGCAGGTTCTTTTTCAAATTCAATCACCCATTGATGACGACATTTGCCTTCATCGTTCATAAACACTGGAGCTGCAGTATATTCGCTCACCGATGCTCCCGTTTTAAGACACGCCTCGTGCAAGCCTTTCTCAGCGTTATCAACAATAAGTTCTTCGCCAAAGGCATTGATAAAACTCTTGGTACGTCCGCTGATAATAAATTTATAGGGATTAACAGAAGTAAACTTCACGGTGTCGCCTATCTGATAGCGCCAAAGTCCACAAGTGGTGCTTATCACAATGGCATAATTTTTATTTTTCTCAACTGCCCAAAGTGGAAGTACCGTAGGATTCGTTTTTCCAACCTCTTCAAGAGGTATAAACTCGTAGAACACACCATAGTCTATCATCAACAACATGGCTACATCGAACGGATCGTTTTGCAAGCCAAAGAAGCCTTCTGAGGCATTATACGTTTCCATATAATGCATGTGTGTGGAACGAATTAACCGACGATATTGGTCGCGATAAGGTGTAAATGCCACACCACCATGGAAAAACACCTCCAAGTTAGGCCAAATTTCATCGAGATATTGTTTTCCGCTAATTTCGAGCATACGGGTAATTACTGCCATCATCCACGAGGGCACACCCGATATGTTCGTCACGTTTTTATGAATAGCCATTTCGGCAATACGGTCACGCTTTTCCTCGAAGTCACTAAGCAATGCTATTTTCTTAGAAGGAACGCGTACAAGGTTTACGAGCGGATTGATGTTTTCAATAAGAATAGCACTCAAGTCGCCCACCAACGAACCAGCCACATTATAGTTGGGTGCATGACTTCCCCCCAAGATAAGTGCCTTACCATCAAAGAGACGGCTTAAAGGATTGTTGTGCAAATAAAGAGCCACCGCATCCGTACCACCTTGGTAGTGTGTATCATGCAGTCCATCACGACTAACAGGAATAAACTTACTCTTATCGTTAGTAGTTCCCGACGATTTAGCGTACCATTTCACCCATCCAGGCCAAAGCACATTCCGTTCGCCATGTCGCATACGATCAATATAGCCTTTCAACTCCTCGTAAGTATTAACAGGCACTTGAGCAGCGAATTCCTCGTAGCTACGTATATTATTATATTTATAAAGGTGTCCCCATTCCGTATCGGCTGCTGTTTGAAGCAGATGTGCAAGAACGTCGCGCTGAATATCTTCGGCACGACTTTCATATTGTTCAATAGCATGCAATCGACTATTAAACGCGGGACGTATGATTGATGTCAGATTCATAACAAGTGCAAAAGTAGTGCAAACCGAGCACAATGCAAAGAGAAAAACGTGTTTTTATCTTGGCATTGTCGAGGTGCAGCCTACTTGGCGAAGCAAAGTAGTGCAAACCGAGCACAATGCAAAGAGAAAAACGTGTTTTTATCTTTCACTTACGCAAAAACAAAATTAGTGCAAACCAAGTTCTTAAACTCGGTTTGCACCAATCAGTGTGTTATATATGGGTGGTTCTAAAAATTCTGATTTTAATATTCTAAAATTCTGATTGTTGATTTGCACCCTCTCGCATGTGTCTTTTTGTCAGTTCGCTCAGTCACATAGCCCGCTATGCTCCTTCGTTCACTAACAAAA
>UQPD01000034.1 GCA_900542795.1 uncultured Prevotella sp.
GGCGCATGAAATTTCCTAATAAAACTATCAAATCTCATGCAGAACATTTTTACGGATTTTGAACACCCTATAAAATGAATAATGAACAATGAATAATGAACAGTGCGTAAGGCATGCTCAATTATTCATTATTCATTATTCATTATCACTTCGCTCCCCATTCTGTAGGGTTGCATCGTGACTCAGTTTTTTCTTCGGCTGCATCGGGCAAGTTGGGGAAGAAGTCAATGCCTGTAAGTTCTTCGAGTTTATTGACTGTAACTGCATGTTTGGCGATTTCGCTCAAAGGTGCTTTATTCTTGTAGTCGTAGCCATACTCCTTGTGCTCCATCCAGAAACCAATAGAGCTATATGCATTGTTCTTTACCTTGAGCAATGCCATGTAGTAGTATTTAGGTACTGCTACTTTTTTGCCATTACTGCGCGTAATGTAGTTTATAATTTGGTCGTTCTTGATAGTGCCACCTTTCACTACATAGAGCGTGTCGGCAAATGAGGCATTGCGACCGCACTGTTGCACTAAGCCCTCAAGTGTTACCCAATAGCCTTGGTTGAACGAAGACTTTTGTGGTGACATATTCGTCATGTAAAAAGTCTGTTCGTTGGCTGTGGTGTTATATACACGGTCAGCAGATGCACAAAGGTGTCCACGGTCATAACCTCTTCCAAATCCACGGCTACCAATGTGGTAGGTGCTGCTAAGGCTTGGGTCGTCTGTAAAGGGCTCGTCTGAACGACCTGTATACTGTTTGCGTGTATCACCATCGAAACGGAAGGCTACCCAACGTGAGTGATATTTGGTAATGTCATACTCTAACATATAGTTGTTTACCTTTTTTCCATTGATGCTCACATCGTGCGAAATGAGTAGGGTCGTGCCATCGTTGAGTACGCGCGGTGTTTCCATGCGCGAGGTAATCTGTGTGTTCGCCGTATTGTTGCTGCTACCCCCAGCGTTACCGCCAGTGTTACCGCCAGCGTTGGGTTGATTCCATGGGTGATTATCATCGTCACCGCAGGAGGTGAAAGTAAGGGTTGCCGTTGCTATTACAGAAAGAAACAACAAGCATTTGTTAGTAAAACCCTTTATTCGCTTTGAAAAAATAGTCATTCGGTTTTTGATAAAAATAAAAAACAAGATGCTTGGGCGCAAACAATGTTGAGCCCAAGCACTTGTTTAGAAATAAATAATGCGTGTAGACTTATGTTATTACTTTACACGGTGGATAGCAGCAGCAATTCCGCCATTTGTGGTAACGAGTGAGAAGTCGTCAACCAACTTGTCTGAAGTTTTAGCGTATGAAGTTGTTTTGGGGTTCATTACAACAAAGTTCACTGTGGTTTCAGCCTCGAGTGTAAACTCGTAAGTAACGAGAGTCCAATCGTTAGCTGTAGTTGCTGTGTAGTTATTGTAGTGGTATGAGTCGCCACCAGCAATCTTGCCATCTTCTACAACAGCATAACCGAGTCTAACTTGACCTTCACCCTTAACATACATGCTCACGGTGTAGGTGCCAGCCTTGAGGGTATACTCCTTAGAGCCCAAGCGTTTGTTGCTCTTCTCATCGCCTGCTACGCAAATAGAGTAAGTGCCAGAGTGAGCATCTGTGCTTTGCGAAACTTTTGCATTGCCTGCAGAAGTTGTAGACTTCCAACCTTCGCAAACACCGTCAGCCCAAGTTTCGAAACTACCATTTGCAAGGAGGTTGTTGCCAGTGGGAGGAGTTACAGGTGTGTCGGGAGTGTCGGGTTTATCAGGAGTACCCGGAGTTTCAGGTTTATCAGGCGTTGTAGTGCCACCATTTCCCATAGCAGTACCGTCACCCTTCACGCAGAACTCGTCAACTTCCCAAGTACCAGAAGCTTCGTCCGTGCTTGCATACTTAAATGCAATGTACACCTTTTCATTGCCACAGAAGGCAGAGATGTCCATTGTACCCGCATCGATGAAAGACCATGAAGTACCTTCGGGATAGCTCGGTACGTTGATTTGTGTCCAAGTAGCTGTTTTTACATCACCCGTGTAGTCGGTTGAAGCCCAAACCGTACACATTTCAGAAGGCACGCCCGGGGCAATCTTGTTGATAGCATGACGGAAACTGAGCGTAGCCTTTTTGCTGTCCTTCAAATTGATGGCAGGCGAAACAGCCCAAGCTTCACTGGCATTGCTCTTGCTGTTAGCAAATGCAGAAGCTTTGAGGTAACCCCTACCATTATAAGAATCTTGCTTCCAAACGTAACTAAGGCTACCAGAGAGTGTTACATTCTTAAATTCAAAGCCTTCGGCATCCGTGTCGAAGTTTGCTGAGAAGATAGTCTTTTCAGTGCCAGTGTTTTCACCACCACCTTCATTACCACCAGTACCAGGATTTGTAGTATTAACTCCGTAGGGAGCAGGAACATCGTCGCAAGCATTAAAGCCCAATGTGAGGGCTGCAGCTGCAAGGCATAAAATATACTTTTTCATATTTTCTTTTTATGAGGGATGGTTTCAAGCACATAGGTTGAAACCATCCTTTTAAAATTGTAATTAGTTAGCTGAAATATCGGTTGTGTCGCGCAACTGAATCTGCCAGTTTGTGTAGTAGCTCAAGATACCAGTATATGAACGGGTATTCTCGGGCAGTTCGATGAACGAAATACGGTTTTTAGTTGAGGTGCGGATAGCTACGGTAGAACCATTGCCCAAAGCCAAGTTACGTTCCACGCCATAGCCTGCATCGTGAAGTTCGTAGGGACCAAAAATCTTCTTGCCGTTAGCCGAGAGCGTTTCGGTTTTGCCATACACATCCTTGAAGGTAGCATCAGAACCTTTGTCGAACTTATCACGGTTTTCTTCAGAAGCCTCCTTAATGTCGCCACGCACAGTTGCTAACATGGGGCAGTTCTCGAAGTTCTTATTGGCAGAAGCACGTAACCATGCTTTGCCTTCCTCATCGGTCTTGTCAATCGGTGTGAGTTCAGGCGCATTGGGGTTGGGAGTGCCAACGAGTTGCACATTGTTTTTAAGATCCTCAAAGAGCATCGGGCCCAAGTTGATGTTGTTCGACGATGTCTTGTAAGGAGTACCAATGCGCGGAGTCTTGCTATATGCACCCGCATAAAGACCCTTAAGATTGATTTTGATGCGCTGACCTAAGGCGAAGTAAGGATAGAGCGCAGTGCTCTTTACAGCCAAGATGATGCACTGGTCGTGCGCAGGGTCTGTGGCAGCCTTTGAGTCGTCGATGTTACGGATAAGCAAAGTCTGATAGAGGTTGCCACTGATGTCGTTGGCACAAACCACACCTTCAATAATCACATCCTCGTTCACCTTGCTATACCAGTTCGACGAGTTGCGCGAGTAGTCGGCAGTTGTATTGTCGGCACAATACTTTTGCTTGACATCATAAATTGTAGCGTTTACCTTGCCAATGTCGGTTGGGCTTGTCACAATGTAGTTGTCGGTGTTGGGCTTATCAAAATCGTCCATACACGAAGTGGTGCTGAACAAACTGAATGCCGCAACAGCTATGATTGATAAATATTTAAATTTCATTGTAGTGTAAGTTTTTATCAGAACTTAAAGCCAATGTTCAAGAAGCCGTTAATGGCGTTGGCATAGTAGTACTTCGAGTTCTTCGAGAAGCTATAAGCCTTGGTGTTACCTGTGTTGTAGTTGTCAGAACGGTTCTGTTCATAACCACCCGTTTTAAGGTTGCGGTTATTGGTGATGTTCTGAACCGAGAGGTTGATGCTCACGCTCTTACCCTTCTTTAAACGGATATATTTACCGATAGAGGCATCGAGCATAAAGCCACCCTTAGCTTTCTCTTGCTTTGCACTGTAAGTGTCGATAATGTTACCCTGTGCATCATAGAAGATACCACCCTTAGCGTTCAGGTCTTCCATCTTGGCATCCCAAGTAGCGTTACCATTCGCATCGATTTTCGGAGTGTATTTGCCAACACCTTCCGACTTAGAGAGTCGGCGATATTCAGAGAAATCAATGTACACGCGATCGTAGTAGTTCAAGTTAGCACTGAGGAACCAACCATTCACGTTATAGTTAAAGCCAAGGCTCACAACACCCATAGGCGAACCACTTTCGCGCATGCCGTTAGCAAGCACAAAGATAGGTGTAGCTTCAGTCTTGTTTGTAACAGGGTTAGTCCATGAGTTAAGCTGCTGAAGTGTAGCAGCGTTCGAACCTTCGTAAGCTACCTGCGCATCGGGGTTGTTTACATACTTAGCTTCGCCATAAGTACCCACCAACTTCACTGAGAAGTTCGACGTGATTTGGTAGTTGAAGGCAGCTTCAACGCCATAGTGCTCACGTTCCACATTGGTCATAGTGAGGTAAGTAAAGCGCGACTCATCGTCGTTATAGAAAGCAGTTTGCTCTACGCCGTTATTAAAGCGTGCATAGTAACCGCTCACCTTACCCGAGAAGTTGCCAAAACGGAAGGTATAAGAGAGGTCAGCGTGGTAGATATCCTCGTTCGTCAAATTGTTCACAAAGTCATTTTGCATACGCGGAGCCACAAACGAGTTGCGAGCCAAGGGCGCATTGCTTTCAGCACCAATGCTCAGAGCCAGCGTGTGTGCACCATTCGGACGATAGTTCACGCCCATACGTCCACCACCGCCCAAGAACTTAGCCGTGCCACTCTTGCCAAACGAGTTGTTGGCAGCACGACCATTCTTCATCAAGCCTTCGCGCTGCATCGTCGTACCTTCGGCAAAACCTTGAGCGTTCCATTGCCAATGGTTGCCACTCAACTGATACAAGCCATAAGCGCGAGCCTTGTTAACCAGGATGTTGTAGTTATAGCCAAACTTATCATCCACACCAACCTTGCGGTTGGGATTGTTCAAGTCGTTCTGCGCCTCTTGGCTGTCCCGTCCATATTCATTGGCAGCAAACTTGTCGTAGTCGGTAAATGAGTTGCCCCCAAGCATGTCGGCAAGCGTTTTGTAGTGCATACCCTTGGTGAAGTTATATTGCAAACCGAGGGCATACTTGTTGTGCTTGTTAATTTCTTGGTTAAAAATGGTGTTAAACGTTGCAACCATTTGGTCGTTGTGGCGACGTTCTTGGTAGTAAAGCGTTTCGTCGCCTTGTGCAGCAGCCGAGCGGTTAACCGCATACATGCGGTCCCAGTCAATCTGGCGGTTAGCCTTGCTTGCAGTCCAATGGTCATAAAGCTTGTTCCAACCCTCCAACGCCCAAGCACCTTCGGGACTATTCAAGAAGGTAGGATTGTTCATGTCACTGTCATACACGTTGAAGATAGAACTGGGCAAGTTCTTGTAATAGTCAGGACGTGGGTCGTAGGCATTGCCGTTCCAACCCAATGCGGTTGAGCTATACATAGAATACTTAAAGCCTGCAGCCGTAGTAAGCTTCTTCTTATCGTTCATCTTCCAGTCCCAAGTAAGGATGGCAGTAGGCTCAAAATCGTTCACCACGCGCGAGTTACGCTTCTCGCCATTTTGGTAACCCCAGTTCGGGTTGTAATAGTGCGAGTTAGCAAGCCAGTAAGCCTCCTCAGTCGAGGCTCCTTGCTGTCCACGTTCAGTGGGCGAACCAAAGGTAACGAGCGAAAGTGCATGCTTCTTACCAAAGCGTTTTTCGGCAGAAAGGAAGTAAGAGAGCGAGTTGTAGAAAGTACCCTCAATAACACCCTCGTTAGCCCAACGATAACCCACCAAAGCAGCAAATGCCCATCCCGAGGGGAGCAAACCAGTGGCATGCGTAAACATACCACGAGCCACATAATTGCGGTTACAGCCCGAAAGCGTCAATTTGTTACCTGCAGCAAACTGGCTGGCACGTGCATTCACACTTGTAGCCCCACCAATGCCAGCCACACCAAAGCGGTTAAAGTCGTAAGCAGTTACACCCTCTTGGTTACGTGTAGCATCGTTCATACCACCAATCATGCTGTAGCCAAACCTTCCCAGTTCAAGGTCGTTAAGCTGCAACCCATTGATGTAGTAGTTGCTATACATGTTGTCGTAACCGCGCACACGGAAGCGCATAGGGCTAAACAAATAGCCCACCTCCGAGTTGTAAGGGTCACTCTTGGCACCAACGATAGTAGAAACCGCTTGCGAGGCATCATTATCGTCATCGAGCTGCGACTCGGTAAAAGTGAAGTCCGAGTTGTCAAGGCTCAAGCTGTCGGCAGGAGCTTGTGCCCAAGCACCCGTAGCCATGAGCAAGGCAGCTGCTGTAAGTTTTACACCTTTTGTCATGTAGTTAATTGGTTTATGAGTCATAACCCACGCACATTCATGGTTAAAAATTTATGCAATGACTTATAACTCTTATATATTCTTATTCGCTGCAAAGGTAGACAAAAAAATAAAGGTTTGTTTTACGAAACTGTGAATTTTGCATACTCCACTGATATTTTATTGGGAAATGTCGTTTTTTTTTTTGAAATTTGCACGCAAATCAATCCAAACACATTATGCGAAAATCAATTCTATCGTTTGCGCTCTTCCTTTTAGCGCTAACCACGCTCACCTCGTTCACCACTCGCAACGAGGCAGCGCAGCAAAAACGCTATGCTTTGTATGGTGTAGCTTTTTACAATCTCGAAAACCTTTTCGACACCTTGCACGACGCAGGTAAAAACGATTATGAGTTTTTGCCCAATGGTACCATGAAGTGGGGCAAAATGAAGTATGAAGCCAAATTGCACAACATGAGTCGTGTGTTGAGCGAACTTTGTACTGACAAGTTGCCGATGGGTGCAGCCGTGATTGGTGTTTCAGAAATTGAAAACAGCAATGTGCTCGTCGATTTGCTTAAACAACCCAGCCTTGCCAAGCGAGGCTACAAATATGTCAATGTGCCCAGTTACGATCGTCGTGGTGTAGAGTGTGGATTTTTCTATAATCCTCGTTTCTTCGACATGGAACGTTATTTCTGCGTAGAATATAACTACGGTCCATCAGGTAATATTGACGACCCTATGGTTGGTTTTAAGGTAGACAATAATGGTAAGGTGCAAGCCATTGAAGGTTTGCAAGGCGACACCACCCACATCACTCGTGGCTTCCTTGTAATGGAAGGAAAATTGGCAGGCGAAAAGATGTTCTTCATTGTGAATCACTGGCCCTCGCGTGCAGCAGGCGACGAAGTACGTCAGCGTGCAGGTTGGCAAGTGCGTCAATTAAAAGATGCTCTCATGAAGAGCGAACCCGGCTCAAAGGTTATCATTATGGGTGATATGAACGACGATCCTGGAAATAAGAGCATGACCCTACAGCTTGGTTGCAAGAGCGAGATCAAGGATGTGAAGGGTGCCGAGGACATGTACAACCCTTGGTACAACACACTTTACAAGGTCGGACAGGGCACCTTGCTCTACAATGGCAAGTGGAACCTTTTCGACCAAATAGTGCTGAGTGGCAATCTTGTAGGCACAGATCGCACCACACTCAAGTACTATCAGCATGCCATCTTCATGCGCGACTATCTATTTCAGCAAGATGGCAAATTCAAGGGCAGTCCGCTCCGTACGCATGCAGCAGGCGTATGGCTCAATGGCTACTCCGACCACCTTCCCACACAAATTTATTTGGTGAAGGAAATGAAGTAAAATCAGAAACATAAACAAAAACAAAAAAGTTGCCAACTTTCTCATGGGGAAGTTGACAACTTTTTTTCTGCATGATATTTGATAGAATCATCAATGTATTATGATGTGCCATCCTCACCCCGTTAGGTAGGGTGTTCAAAACACGCAATCCTTTATATACTAAGATTTTAATAATCCAATTGATGTATTTTTTGTATCTATAAGGTTGGGGGATGCTGATGGTTCTATCAAATGCCGTGCAGAAAAACTTGCGGATTTTGCCTCATCCCCAAGAATCAGTCTTTTAAAACGGATATCCAATAGCGAAGTGTAGCCCAAGTCCATCTTTAAACCGTTCGATGTTGTAGAAGCCTGGCTTTGTGGTGGTGTAGGGAGCATGCAAGGCTATGCCCACATCGAAGCGAAGCACCAAGAAGTCGAGGTCGTAGCGAATGCCTGCACCTGTGCCAAGTGCAATGTTCTTGAGCGTAGAAAGCGTGATTTGCGAACCAGGGCGCATGGCGTCGTTGCGTAGTGTCCACACATTGCCCGCATCTAAGAACAGGGCAGCATGGAGGTCGCCAAACAGATGGGTGCGCAGCTCAATGTTTCCTTCGAGTTTAAGGTCGCCCGTTTGATCCATGTAGGAATATTTGGTGTTAGCAGGACGATAAGCTCCTGGTCCTATTGTGCGCACGGTAAAGGCTCGCACGCTATTGGCTCCACCCACATAAAACTGCTCGGCATAGGGGGCTGAGGTGCTATTGCCGTAGCTGTAAATGACGCCACCAAATAGGCGTGTTGCTAAATAGGTGCTCGGGGTGAGGCGATATTTTTTGTGCAGCTCGGCAGTTACTTTTATGAATTGTGCAAATGGGTTGCCAAGCAGCTCTTTGTAGCGACGGTTAAAGCCTTTGCCACCGATGGCGTAGATGGACGAGGTGAGGTTGCCCGCCTCTTTTATGCTGAATTGTGCCCACCAAGGGTTGGTTCGCCATGAGCGACTTTGATAGGTGAAGGTGTACGACAGCGAGGGGATGAACTGATTGCGCATGGAGATGTAGAGTGCGGGGTTCGCTGTCATGATGGAGTCGAATGTGGCGGTGGTGTGGTTCAGGCGGTCGAAGTCGAGACTAAAGAAGGTGAGGCTGTGCTGCGAGGTTTCGCGTTTGTACCAATGATAGTTGCCACTAAGCCCGAGGGTTACCATGTTGAAGAACTTGGAGCGGTTTTTCCAGTCGGCGTCCATGGCAAATTGGGTGGTGGCTTGATAACGGCGTCCGCGCTGGCGACTGATGCCTGGAACGATGAAGCGTGGAAACTTAAATGCTAACTGTGTGCCAAGTTCATAGGAGTTGAGCAGTGCATTGCGACCGCCTGTGTTTTTACCCGTCTGCCACTCGTAGGATCCAAAAATTTTAAACGACACTTTCTCTGCTCCCCGAAAGGCATTGCGTTTTGATAGTTCGTAGGAAATGCCTGGGCCTACTTGTTGGTTGCTCTTTAGGGTGGTGTTCATCTCGAACGTTGAGTCGTAGAGTTTATCCATTATGGCAGATAGGACGACATCGAGCGTGTCGGCTGTGACTGAGGTGTCGCGTGGCACGTAGTTGATGTCCATTTGGCTCAGAACGCCCAACTGCCCTAACTTTGCCATGGTTTGGTTTTGGTGTGAGATGCGGTATAAGTCGCCTTGGGTGTGCACGATGGAGCGTTGCCACACATGGGTGCGTAGGGGAATGTGTTTCTTGGCAAAGTTGTAGGTGATGTTGGGAGTTACGATTTGCGTGTCGAGTGGTTCGCCCTCGTAGTTGCGCAGGTTAATGTAGATGTGTCCTATTCGCCAGCGATGTTGGGCTTTGGGCGTCATGTTGGCTGAAGGCATTACTTGTAGCTGCACGTGGTTTTTGCGTTGAAGGGTGTCGGCCCGGAACGTTGTCATGTTGGTTGCGTAATAGTAAAAACCATGCTCGCGCAGAATGTTTTCGATGCGTGCTTGTTCGTTCGACAAGGTGACAACGCTAAAGGCGTCGCCCGTTTTGAGCAAGCGCTGGTTGTGGAAGTAGCGAATGACGCTAAACATGTCTTCGGGATAGTCTTTGTAGACTATGGAGTCGAGGCGGTAAAGTTGTCCAGCTCGTACGTTGTAGGCTACTTGTGCTTTCTGTTTGTTGCGTTTGTGGGTGAGCACGTTATAGGCAACTTTGCCGTGAAAGTAACCATAGTTGTGGAGTGTGTTTGTTGCCACTTTTGCACGCATTTCAGGACTTACTTGACTGATTAGCACGGGGTCAGTGCCAAATGTTTTATAAAGCCATTTGCCCACAGCGCCTTTTGAATCGTAGAGTCCGTTATGTACCCAAAGTCCAATTTTCCAAGGCCAACTTACAGACGATGAACCAAAAATGGCATTGTTGGGTGGATAAGCTAACACGGCGTCGACCTCGGCTTTGGCAGTGGCAAAGTCTTGCTCATTTTTTTTTTGTGACGCTCGCAGTGCTTTTTTTTCTTCTTTAGTGAGTGCTTGGGGCTTTGTGCTCAATGGTAGCGAGTCTGCGTTTAGGGTGGTTTTTCCCTCAATTATTTGATTGATTTTGGTTAGCGCATCAGCCACAGCCGTAATAACGCCTGTGGTGTCTTTTCGCTGTTTGCGCATGGCTGCAGGGTTGTCGGCATAGGTGATGGCTTTTATGCCTGTGTATAGCTGCTCATCGTCGGGGATAGCGCGTGTGGTCGAACATGCTGTGAGCAGTAGTATACTGGCTATGAATGAAAGTGAGAAGAAATGAATGCGCATGAAGAAAAAAATATTTAGGTGTTCTTTTTTTAGTCAAAAATGTCCATGATTTTTTTTAGTCATAAATGTCCATCAATGAGCCATAAATTTTTCATAAATATCTCGCGATAGCCCAACCCCCGAATGGGGTATTTATGGAAATTCAAAAATAATAATTTATGGGAATTTGTGGCTCATTGATGGTCATTTTTGACAAAAAACGAACACCCCAGGGGTGTTCCCCAGGTTAGTCACTATTGTTTTTTTAGCGCGCGTGCGCGTTTTTTGAAAATAAACAGTTCGCCTAAACGGTCGGTTTTGCGTCGCAACACAAGACCTACACCAGTCTTGGTGAGTTGTCCTTCGAGAGGGTCTTGTGTGTTGCGGTCGTAGAACACTTTAACATAGCGTGTAGCACCTTGGTCCAGACGATATTCAACCGACACGTTGTTGATGAAACTTTCGGCAGAGTTTTGAGCATCTGAGCCTGTAGACACTTTGCCGCCAATAATCACGCTAATGCGGTTGCCCCAAAAGCGCTTGGCAAATTGGAAGGAGTAGTCGGTGGTGGATGTTCCAAGGTTGGAGGTTCCACTCTCTACACCCAAATTGATGTCGATGGTTTTGAGTGCCGAACCTGCAATGTTTTGAATTTCGCTTTGCAAGAAAGCGTTGAGTGCATTGTTAGCTTGGAAACCTGAACCTGAAAGCATGGTTTCGTCGGTCATATACATGCCAGTTGCCATTAGGGTTACAGCTGTTTTGCCGCGTTGTTCGGTAGACATGGTAGCCAATTGGTTTTGGATGTTCAAATCTTCGGGTGCCTCAATGGTAAACTCCAATCCCATGTTATTGAGCGGTTGGGTAATTTTTACACCTACGTCGAAGGCAACAGAACGCTGACGGTCGTTCTCTGTCACCACGGCTTTGGTACGCTCTTTGGCTGCAATGTTTAGGGTTGGATTCATCACATCGCCCGTAAATTCTACATACGATCCTTGTACCAATTGGAAGGTCTTGAGTGGAATGATGGGGAGTTGATATTTCATTTCACCACTGTTTGTGGTGAAACGCCCTGTCATTCGCATTTCGCCTTGTTGCGTTAGGCGTAGCGTTAGGTTTCCACCCCCTTCTAACTTCACATAGCTTTGTCCGTCTTCGCTTAGGTTGCAGTGAAAAATAGCTGCATCGCTAATTGAGATGCCTAATGTGATGTCTACGCCTGTGGTGGGCGCCACTATTTTTTCATGAATGTTGGTGGAGTCGTTGAAGTCTGTAAATTGCACCAAGTCGTGTAGTCGGTCGTCAACCGAGAGGGGGGAATCTTTGAGCACGTAGGTAACATCCGTGCGGTCGAGCACCTCGAGTTTGCCCTTGATGGCGAGGTCGTTGGTTGTGCCTTTTAGGGTGCCATTGTAGTTGGCATAAACCTTGCCGAATACCATTGACTTCGCCTTTTTTCGTGTGTTAATCAGCTCAAAGTTGTTTGCCTTCATGGTGAAGTCCATGCGCATGTGCTCAAAGTTTGACATGTCGAACACACCGTTCAGTACCAAAGGGTTTTTACCTGTGGAATAAAGGTTGTAGTTATCGAAGATGAGCCGACTGTTCTCTATTTTCAAGGCACGCTCATCGGTTAAGAAGTCAAAGCCATAGACGTCTGAGTAGATGTGGGTGCTATCTAAGTCGAGCGAACCATTGATTTCGGGTTTGCTAATTGAACCGCTTAATGCGAGTTCTCCACCTGCTATACCCTTTAGTGCTACATCCGTTCCACTCATAAAACCATTAAGCAGTTGCAGCGGAAAGTCGTGTAACTGCGCATCGCCCTTGAACATACCTCCATCGCGGTCGAAGTAGGTGCCGTTGCAAACCAATACCTCCTCGTTGTTCGAGTTAATAAAAACTGAGGCATGGTGTTCGCCCCCGGTCTTGGGCAGATACAGTGCATCAATGCCTATGTTGCCTAACGGTGTGTCTTCGTATTTAAAACCATCGGCTTGCAACGACGCCATGGCTGAGAGTTGCTGTGTGTTGTGATCTTCGGTTACGTGAATATCGCCACTCAGCATTCCGCTTAAATTGGGCATATAAGGCATAGCTGTGGTGAGTTCATTCAGATTCAGTTGATTTACACTCACGGTGATATCGTTTACTGAGTCTTTTGGCTCACCATAAATTTTCAAACCTGTTCCATCGTCGGCTAATAGGTTTAAGTTGGCACGCACAAAGCGGTTTTTGTCAATAAACACATAGTTGTTAGGGTTCACGGTGAATTTGCGGTATGCCAACACGGGATTGTGCGGAGAAAGTGTGATGTTGATGCCATGGTCTTGCAATGAGGCTTGCAAGCCTAAGTTTACTCCGCAACGTCCTGTGCGGTCGTAATAGCTCAGGCAAGCACCTGCACCTGCTTTCATTAGATAGGACTTGAGGCGGACTTCAAGCGGATTGGGGTTTTTGCGATTGTTCTTGACCCATCCTGCCATTTGCACACCCGTTGAGTCTTGAAAAATGTGCATGTCTACCGTGTCGAGCAAAAGTGCACCTACTTGAATAGATCCCATGCGCGCATCGCCTGTCATGCCTATGGTGGGATTGGCACATAGGTCAACGTAGGCAGAGTTAAAGGTGTAGCCTTTTAGGTGTGCTAAGTTGTAAAGCGGATTGTCTTGCCCGGCGCGTAGCTTCAGATTGATGTGGGGGAGAATGGTCTTTAGCTTTTCCTGGTCAAGGTTGTAGCTTTGTAGTTCTTTGTTTAGCTCGGTAGCAAAATGGGTGATATGTCTTGTAAGATAGGGTACATCGCCCTTGGCGCCTAAATTAAGATATAAGTCGCCTGCCGAGAGCATGGCTGTTGTGGTGTCGCGGTTGGTGCCAAAGTCTAAGTAAATGTCTTTGGCTTGGGCATGTATCTTGGGGGTTATGATGTGGTTGTTACGTAGGCTACCGTTGAGGCTGTATGCGGTTAGCTTTTGGTTGGTTTTAAAATGTAAGTCGAGGTCTGTGCCTAATGCCAATGTGTCTTTTATCAATCCCAAGCGTTGTAAGTTGATGTGGGGAATGGACAGGTTGAGTTTAGCATCGTATGTATGGGCATGAATCAATGCCTCGAGGTTGCCATTCATTTGCAGCAAGGGGTTGTTCATATTTATGTCAGCCCAAGCACGTCCACCATGTAGGTTTGCCTCCAAATGAAGTCCACTCAGGTCGTAATGGTCATATTGCAGGGCTTCTGCACGCAGGTTGGCACGGAGTGTGGCATAGGCAGAAAGCACATCAAAATGACGTCCGGTAGCTTGTATACTCCCAGAAAAAGGACCCACAGGTATACCGCGCACAATGTGAGCAATGGGGAAGCGATTGGCGCGGGCTTGCAGTTGATAAGCCTGGCTTTGTGTATTGATTTTTGCCTTTGCTGCTAACGCTCCTTTTCCACATGTAGCGTTTAGGTTGGCTGCGTAATTATTGCCATTCAATGTAACAGAACCGCGTGCTGCTATGCCATTGGGGATGTGTAGGGTTTGCTGCACACGTTTGGGCAACAGTTGTTGCACTGCAGCCATGTGTTGTGTGCGCAAGTTAAAGTTGAAACGTGCATTGCGCCAATTATTGAGTGCATAGTTAATGTGTCCGTTTGCGCTGAGGTGGGCTACACCAGGTAAGTTCACTTTGAGGTTGCTCATGCGCAAATGGTCGATGTTTCCGCTTACTTCACCCTTAACTATGAGGGGTTGGTGGGTGAATACGCGCAAATATTTTTTGTCAACATATCCCACGCTGAGGTTGGCTATATCCTTGTAGCCTATTTCAGCATCTAACTTTGCCTGGCAATGTCCACCCTTGTTGGCACGCAATGCGCAAAAGTTGAAGGCAACAGCTGCATGGATGCGTGAGGCTGTGGTGTGTAGTTGTAGTTTAGGCACACGGAGTTGGGTAGAATCCATATAGATGCTACCTAAAAGGTGGGTGACGTGTAGTCCGCATTTTTCTTTGAGTGTAAGATTGCGAACTCCCACACGTAACACGCCGTCGGCATTATAGCTCAATGTGTCGATGCGTGCCGAAAGGTGTGTTAAAGCCAAATGGTTTACATCCATTCCGCTTACGGGGGGGATGTAGGGTAAATCGTAGTTGGCTGCGGAACGCTGTAGGTTGAAGCGTTTTACTGCATAATAGTTTTTCCCGATATCAAAAATGCCACCACGCAAAGCTGCTTTGCCGATGTTGGCAAAAATACGCATGGAGTCGCCAGGCATTTGCAAGTGTACTTTAGAATTTTCGATGTCAGCTTTCGCTACACCAATATTCCATTTTGCTTTACTTTGGGTAGTGTCTTTTTGAGCTGTGTCGCTTAGCACCACGTTAACGTCGGCATTGCGAAGCTTTACGTGGTTAACATTCACAATTTCTTTTTGCCAATCCACGCCATGTGCAGAGGCTGTGAGTTCTTGGGCAGTACCCACAATGTGTGTGTCAGAGATGTAGCTTTTGGTGTCGAGCTTTAGTCCATACACTTCTACCCCCTCTATGTCGGCACGTCCTTGAAAGAGGGGAAGCAACTTCACGTTGAGTCTTACGTGGTTTGCATGGATGAGTGTGTCACCTTTTTCTATAGCTGTCATGCGGTGTACTGCCAAGTCGAGTGGAAAGGCAAGTCGCACCTTGTTGATGCTGATTTGCATTTCCATCTTTTCTGACAGGTAGGTTGCCACGCGATGCACTGCAAAGTTTTGGATGGGTGGTATATAAAGCATAATGGCGAGTACCAAAAAGAGCACGATGGGGGTAACCACCGCAATGCTAAGCCATTTTGCTATTTTCTTTATTGCTTTGTTTTGCTTCATGTTGCAAAGATAAAGAATAAGTATAATGTATAATGTAAAATGTACAATGTAAAATGTAAAATGTGTGTAAGGCATGCTCCATTATACATTGTACATTTTATATTATTGAACCCCTTTCTTCCGCTCTTTATACTCTATGGGTGTCATATTAAAATATTCTTTGAAACACCGCGTAAGGTAGTTGGGAGTGGTAAAACCAACTTCGTATGCTATTTGCGATACATTTAAATCGGTGCGTGTGAGCAATTCAGCAGCTTTCTTTAAGCGCTCAACACGTAAAAGTTCAATCGGAGTGGTGCCTGTTAAACTTTTTACTTTGCGATAAAGTTGGGTGCGATCCATACCCATAATGCCTGCTAACTTCTCAACAGAAAAATCAAAATCGTGCATCCCCTTGCCAATACATTGTAGCAACTGTTGCATAAAGTCTTTGTCGATACTCTCTAAATTGGGTGTTATGAGCATCGACTTGTTGTTGAAATAGTCGCGTAGCCTTTGGCGATTGGCTATAAGGCTCTTTAGCTGTACACAGAAAACTTCTGGGCTAAATGGTTTTGAAAGGTAAGAGTCTGCTCCGCATTCCAAACCCTTAATGCGTTGCTCGTCGAGTGAACAAGCGGTAAGCAACATCACTGGAATTTGAGCGGTGTGTTCATTGCCTTTTAAATGTTTACATAGCTCCCAACCATTCATTTCGGGCATCATAACATCGCAGACAATAGCGTCGGGCACAAGGCGCAAAGCCTTTTGCAAACCTTCTTGACCATTGGCTGCACAAGTTACCTCATATTTCTCCTTAAGTAGTAAGGTTAGGTAGCTGCGTATATCTTCATTGTCATCGATAATAAGGACCTTGGGTAAATTGGGGTTAGGCACAGGTACATTGTCTGCATGTGGTAACACAGGGGTTGAAGCTATCGATGGGGAATTTTCATTATTCTCCTCCTCGTTTACCAATGGTTTTTCCTGAGTTGTGGGTTGTGTACATGGAATGCGCACGGTAAATCGTGTACCTTTGCCTAACATACTTTCAACGTGTATACTTCCACCATGCAACTCTACAAAGATTTTCACAATGGCAAGTCCTATGCCCGATCCATCGTGACTAACATCTGCTTGATAGAATTGTTCGAAGATGTGAGGGAGCTTTTCAGCAGCAATGCCTTTACCCGTGTCTTGAATAATAAGTACAAACTGGGCTTTAGCATCGGTTGCAGTTTGAGCTTCAATGTGAGCATTCACCTCAATACTTCCCCCTTCGGGCGTGTATTTAAAAGCATTTGAAAGGAGGTTATACACCACACTCTCCATTTTTGAACGGTCGATTGTGCAGCGAAGCAAGTCGGGGTGGGATGGTTGTGTAAAGTTTATTTTGTAGCGAATTAGTTTTTTGTTCGCAATGGCGCGAAATGAGTCGCACCATCCCATAAGCGCTTGGTCAATACGTACGCGGGTAGGTGTGAGATGGAGTTTTCCCTCTTCGAATTTTCTGAAATCAAGCATCTGTCCCACTAAACGCAGCAAAGTGTGTGTGTTGGTTTTAACCATGTAGAGCATGCTGCATTGCTCGGGTGTGAGATTAGGGGCATTGCATAATTGCTCAATGGGAGCAGAGATTAACGTAAGGGGTGTACGCAAGTCGTGTGACACCTCGGTAAAGTAACTCAACTTTTGGCGAGTGCTCTCTTCAAGTTCTTGGGTCTTTTTTTCAAGGTCGTGCGTAATAGACACCAATTGCTTGTGTTGTTCCTCGAGTTTACGCTTTTGATGGTCGAGTATCTTATTGCGGTGCATGCTCACGTAGTAGGCACGAATGCCGATAACCAAAGTTATGCCAATGAGAAAAATGATAATGGCACTTGCTAAGAGAAGCATGTGCTGCATAGCATTTTTAGAGAGCGATTTGTCGATTATCGAGTCCATTTGCACAATGCGACGGTCTTTCTCTTCCATTTGGTCAATCTGCATGCGGAACACGCGCATGGTTGTAGCATTGATAATGGCTGGTTTAAGGGCCGTAATGCGTTGGTAAGGTTCATTCTGCAAAATTTGCATAGCGCATTGTATGGCTTTGTCTCCACCCGTTTGATAAACAAAGGTAGCCGAGAGTTTGCCTTGTTCCACATTGTGCAACCCACCATCAGGTACATTCAGCCCATCCACCCCAATCACGTCGATGTGTTTAAGGTGACGTTTTTTTGTAAAATCATTTATGCGCACTCCCGTGCGGTCATTGGGTGCTATGATGATGTCGGGCATAATGCCTGTGTTGAACAGTGAGTCAAGTTGTGCTTCAAGGTGTGGTCCTTCCCAACCCACTCGACATTGTGCAATGACTTTTACATTGGGGGCAGTTTTTAGTACATCATATAAACCCTCGTGTCGTTGTTGCGCTGCATTACCTTTAACATCGCCCATAAGTTCCATTATGGTGCCTTTGCCATTGAGTGTGTGCACAACATACGAGCCAATATCGCGTCCTAATTCATAGTTGCTAAAATCTATAAGGGTGGTATAGTGCTTGGTTGCCACTTCTTGTCCGAGCACAACAACGGGGATGCCACGCTTTATAATAGACTGAATTTGAGAGTCAATTAAAACGGAGTCGCAAGGAGAAACCACAAGCAAATCGATGCCTTTTTTCAGCATACTGTCAATTTGTGCCTTTTGCAGTTGTCCATCCATTGGGCTACTCCGAAAATCGAGTTCAACGTTGCGCTTATGGAATGAAGCTTCGCGTTTCATTTCCCTATTCATTTGTTGATGCCACGCATCGTCTGAATTTTGTGCCACACCGATATGGTATGCTTTATGTTTTGTGCTGCAAGCCACAGTCATCCCGATTGCAACTGCACATAATAGGTAAAGTACAATTTTTTTCATAAGGTGGTGTAGAAAGAAAAGTTGTGGCAAAGGTACAAAAAAGAAAAAACCGAGATGAAATATATCTCGGTTTTAATTTTGCCTTTTGTTCATAAAAAAAACCGAGATAAAAAATATCTCGGTTTTAACTTTGTCGGAAAGAGGCGACCTTTAGCTCATGGGTTGCCTTTTTCATTTTTTGTCGGAAAGAGGCGACCTTTAGCTCATGGGTTGCCTTTTGTACAAAAAAGAAAAACCGAGATAAAAAT
>UQPD01000035.1 GCA_900542795.1 uncultured Prevotella sp.
GCGTAAGATCGTCGGCAGCGTCAGATGTGTATAAGAGACAGGCTGTGTATAAAAGCCTTTTTTTTACATTAAAAGCTATCATCTTACTGATATTTTTGTAAATTTGCACCAAAAATATTTTTGCCACAAAACAAATTTGAATATAGCAATGTCAATGGAACATTCAAAAGAGCTCATGAATCTTGCTGCCGACAACATTCGTATTTTGGCTGCAAGTATGGTAGAGAACGCTAAGTCGGGACACCCTGGTGGCGCCATGGGAGGTGCTGACTTTATTAACGTCCTCTATTCCGAATTTCTTAACTTTGATCCCGAAGAAGCTACATGGCGCTGTCGTGACCGTTTCTTCCTCGACCCGGGACACATGTCGCCAATGCTGTATTCACAATTGGCACTTATTGGTAACTACACTATCGACGAACTTAAACAGTTCCGTCAGTGGGGTTCGCCTACTCCTGGACATCCTGAGGTATGTCAGACTCGTGGTATCGAAAACACAAGTGGTCCCCTCGGTCAAGGTCATACTTATGCTGTAGGTGCTGCCATTGCTGCAAAGGCTTTGTATGCACGCACAGGAAACCCTGGTTTTAACAAAGAAAAAATCTACGCCTACATCTCAGATGGTGGTGTGCAAGAGGAAATCTCACAAGGTGCTGGTCGTATTGCAGGTCACCTCGGTTTGAATAACCTTATTATGTTCTTTGATGCTAATGAGGTGCAGCTTTCAACCGATACTTCTGCCGTTATTTCTGAGGATACAGGCATGAAATATCGTTCTTGGAATTGGAACGTAATTGAAGTTGACGGAAATGACCCCGACCAAATTCGCGAGGCTTTGAAGGCTGCTAATGCTGAAGAAGCACGTCCTACACTCATTATAGGTCATTGTGTAATGGGTAAGGGTGCTCGTAAGGCTGATGGCACTTCTTATGAACGTAACTGCAAAACACATGGTGCTCCCCTTGGTGGCGATGCCTATATAAATACGATAAAGAATTTGGGTGGTGACCCTGAAAATCCTTTCGTTATTCGTGAAGAAGTACAGAAAATGTACGATGAACGTAAGGCTGAACTTCGTAAGATTGTGGCAGAACGTCGTGCAGAAGAAAAAATTTGGGAAGAAGCTAACCCCGAAAAGGCTGCTCTCTTGAACGATTGGATGGCAGGTAAACTTCCTCATATTCCTTGGGAAACAATTGAGCAGAAACCTAATTCACCCACTCGCAATGGCTCGTCAGTTTGTTTGAGTCTTCTCTCTGAGTATGTACCCAATATGATTGTTTCATCGGCTGACCTTTGCAACTCAGATAAAACAGATGGATTCTTGAAGCATACTACGGAAATTACACGCACAAACTTTGCTGGTGGTTTCTTGCAGGCAGGTGTTTCAGAGTTGACTATGGCTTGCGTTTGCATCGGTATGATGCTTCATGGTGGTATTATCACTGCTATGGGTACGTTCTTTGTGTTCTCAGACTATATGAAGCCCGCCATTCGTATGGCAGCTTTGATGGAAGTTCCCGTAAAGTTTGTATGGACACACGATGCTTTCCGTGTAGGCGAGGATGGTCCTACTCACGAACCTGTTGAGCAAGAAGCACAAATCCGCTTGATGGAAAAATTAAAGAACCACAGCGGCCGCGATAGTGTACGTGTGCTTCGTCCTTGTGATGTTCACGCTGTAACAGAGTGTTGGAAGATGGCAATGGAAAATATGGATACTCCTACCGCTTTGATTTTCAGCCGTCAGAATGTAAACGATCTTCCTGCAGGTACTGAATATAAGGAGGGAGTGCTTCATGGTGCTTATGCCGTAGTGAAGGAGGAAAATCCTGATGTAATTTTGGTAGCTTCAGGCTCAGAAGTTAGTACCTTGGTTGATACTGCTGCTTTATTGAAAGAAGATGGCGTAAAAGCTCGCGTGGTAAGTTGTCCGAGCGAAGGTCTTTTCCGTCGTCAGAGCAAGGAGTATCAAGAAGCATTGCTCCCTACAGGTGGTAAAATCTTTGCACTTACAGCAGGATTGCCTGTAACTTTCGAAGGTATTGCTGGCTCTAATGGTAAAGTTTATGGTCTTGACAGCTTCGGCTTTAGTGCACCCTATAAGGTGTTGGATGAGAAGTTGGGCTTTACTCCACAAAACATTCACAAGGAAGTTTTGGCTTACTTGAATAAGTAAAATGAAATAGAATTTCTGCTTTTTGAAAGTTTAAAGGTTTATGAGAGTTAACGAAAACTTTGATTGTAGTTGAAACTTGTAAACTTTTAAACTTTCAAAATGCTCAAATAAAAGAAAATATGATAGGACTTGCAAGTGATCATGCTGGCTATGACTTAAAGCAGTATGTGAAACAATATCTTGAGGAAAAAGGTATTGAATACAAGGATTATGGTACATATAGCACTGATAGCTGTGATTATCCCGACTTTGCACACGCATTAGCAAGAGGGATTGAACAGTGTGAAGTAGAAAAAGGTATCGCAATCTGTGGTAGTGGTGAGGGTATTTCAATGACCTTAAATAAGCATCAACAAATTCGTGCAGCTTTGGTTTGGATTCCTGAAATTGCGCATATGACACGTCTTCATAACGATGCTAACGTGTTGGTAATGCCTGGTCGCTACATTGACAATGCTACTGCTCACGATATTATGGAAGAATTCTTCAATACGGAGTTTGAAGGAGGACGTCATATCCGTCGTATTGAAAAAATTCCCGTATAAAGCATTTGTCATGTGTAAATGGGTGGTGTAAAACCTCTAAATTTGCGCTATAAATATTGATTTCCAGTAAAGAATACTGAAAAAAGTGATTCAAAACTTGTTCTGTATCAATCAGATTTCGTATCTTTGCAGTCGCTTTAGTAAAAACGTAAAACAAATAAACACTTAACTAGAATGACAAAATCGGAAATCATCAAAGCTGTAGCCAATAAGACTGGCGTTGATCGTGGTTCTGTGTCGAAAGTTGTAGAAGCTTTCACTAGCGAAATCAAAACAGCTTTGCTTGAAGGAAATAGTGTGAGTATGCGTGGTTTTGGTACTTTCTACCTGAAGCGCCGCGCTGAGAAAACAGCTCGTAATATGCAGAGCAATACAACCATCATTATTCCCGCACATGATATTGCAGCTTTTAAGCCTGCAAAAGAATTTGCTGTTACGGTAAAAGACAAAAGCACAAACGCTTAAAAATATAACTAACATAATTAACCATAAAACGTAATAGGTATGCCTAACGGAAAGAAGAAAAAAAGACACAAGATGTCTACTCACAAACGTAAAAAAAGACTGCGCAAGAATCGTCATAAGAGCAAATAAGCTCGACGTCTCTATAACGAGTCTTTAAATGTAAAACGAGTAAACGAGCTTACCCTATGTCCTCAAAAGGGGCATATGAATCTCGTTTGCTCGTTCTTTTTTTAATAACATTGTAGCCTTGCAATTTATTTGCATGGTCTGCAGAATTAAAATCATCATGACAAGCGAAGTTATTGTAGATGTAACCAAAAAAGACATTTCCATTGCGTTGCTCGAGGACAAACGACTCGTGGAATATCAGCGTGAGGGTAGGTCAGAACATTTTTCGGTGGGAAACATCTACTTGGCAAAGGTTAGAAAACTGATGCCAGGACTGAATGCTTGCTTCGTGAATGTCGGTTACGAACGTGATGCCTTCTTACACTATTTGGATTTGGGTACACGTTTTAGCTATCAGGAAAAATTCCTGCAACTTCTGGGTGACGGACGTAAAAATGTTTCGCTCGACAAATTGGGTAAACATGCCGATTTGGAAAAAGACGGTAGCATACAAAACACACTGAAGGTAGGACAAGAAATCTTAGTGCAAATAGTTAAAGAGCCCATCAACACAAAAGGGCCGAGACTTACCTCTGAACTCTCGTTTGCTGGACGTTTTCTTGTACTTATTCCATTCAGCGATAAAATTTCCGTTTCATCAAAAATTAAATCGGGAGCCGAACGCACACGCCTTAAACAGCTTATTCAGAGCATTAAGCCGAAAGGCTTTGGCGTGATTATTCGCACAGTGGCAGAAGGTATGCGCGTGGCAGAACTCGACAACGAAATGCAGATTTTGCTTAAGCGTTGGGAAGACACTGTGACAAAAGTGAAACAAGCAAGACGCGAACTTGCCAAACTCCCGATACTGACTTACGAGGAAACAAGCCGAACGGTTGCATTGCTGCGCGACTTGTTTAACCCTTCGTACGAAAATATTTATGTCAACGATCCTTCAGTCTATAGCGAAGTGAAAAGCTATGTTGGACTGATAGCCCCGCAATGTCAGGATATTGTTAAACTCTACAAGGGTAGTGTTCCTATTTTTGACAATTTCTCTGTTACAAAACAAATAAAGACCTCATTGGGCAGAACGGTGACTTATAAGCATGGAGCTTATCTTATCATCGAGCAAACTGAGGCTTTGCATGTGGTTGACGTAAATAGTGGTAATCGCTCAAAAAGCTCTGAAGGACAAGAAGAAAATGCACTCGACGTAAATTTGGGTGCTGCTGATGAGTTAGCGCGCCAACTTAGATTGCGCGATATGGGTGGTATTATCGTGGTGGATTTTATTGATATGAATCTTCCCGAAAATCGCCAAAAACTCTACGAACGAATGGTCGAGAATATGAAAAAAGACCGCGCTCGACACAGCATCTTGCCTCTTTCAAAATTTGGGCTCATGCAGATTACCCGCCAACGCGTTCGTCCTGTTATGGACGTTAACGTAGAGGAAACTTGTCCTACTTGTGGAGGTACTGGAAAAATTAAACCCAGCATCTTGTTTACAGATTCTCTTGAAACAAAGATTGATACACTCGTAAACAAACTGAATATTAAGCGTTTCCGCCTTTATGTTCACCCGTTTGTTGCAGCTTACATCAACCAAGGTGTATTCTCTATCAAACGACGTTGGCAGTTGAAGTATGGCTTAGGGGTAAAAGTTTATCCCAACCAAAAGTTGGCTTATCTCCAATATTCCTTCTTTGATATGAATGGCGAAGAAATAATGATGAGACAACAAAACGACATGAAGTAAGCATCTTTTTTAAAAGATTAAGGCAAACAACCTGGAGCATTCTTATGTTCCAGGTTTTGTCTTTATATGGTGTACATACGGCTCTTTGTAAAAGAAAGAATTTTAATCTTTTAACTTGAAACGAAGGATATATTTTTTTGAATTGCGTTAAAATATAGCTTTTTATGTTTGATTTTCACATAAATGAACGTACAAAATGCTTTGCTCTGTCCGTTTTTATGCGTATTTTTGCACGAAAATATATTTTTATTTCTCGAATGAAAACTTTGTACAAAATTAAGAAAGGCTTAGACCTCAAGCTGAAGGGAGAAGCTACTGAAAACCTTACGGTTGCAACACAAAGCGTGGAGTATGCCGTAATGCCTACAGACTTCCCTGGTATTGTACCTCGCACATTAGTGAAGGAGGGCGATGCAGTGTTGGCAGGTCAAGCATTGTTTGTGGACAAAGCTACAGAACGCATCCATTTTGTTTCGCCAGTAAGCGGAACCGTGGTTGGCGTTGAGCGTGGCGACCGCAGAAAGCTTTTGCGTTTTCGCGTAAAAGCAAGTGATAAACAAGACTTTAAGGACTTTGGTGTAAAGGATGTAACAACCTTGACTGGCGATGCTGTTAAAGAGTTGATGCTTGAGAGCGGACTCTTCGCTTTTATGCGCCAACGTCCTTACGACGTGATTGCAAATCCTTCTGACACGCCCAAAGCCATCTTTATCTCTACTTTCAGCAAGATGCCTTTGGCTGCAAACTTTAGTTTTGTAGCTAAGGGATTTGAGCAAGACTTTAAGTTGGGTGTAAAGGCTTTGGCAAAGGTTGCAAAGGTTCACTTAGGTATTTGTCCTTGTCAAATCAATTCAGAGCTTCTTCCTATCGAAGAGGCTGAAGTAAGCGTGTTCGATGGTCCTAACCCCTCGGGTAATGTAGGTGTACACATCAACCACGTATCTCCCGTAAATAAGGGTGAGGTTGTATGGACTTTGGGGGCTGAATTAGCCATTGTCTTGGGTCGTTTGCTCCGCACAGGCAAAGTGTCGTTAACTCGTCGTGTAGCTGTTGCAGGTTCATGCGTTAAGGCTCCTCAGTATGTTGAGACGCTGATTGGTGCACCCTTAGCAGATTTGCTTAAGGGTCAGCTAACCACAACCGACCACGTGCGTATCATCAATGGCAATCCCTTTGTGGGATATAAGTCAGCAATAACCGACTTCTTGGGCGCTTTTAGCACAGAAGTTTGTGCCATCCCCGAGGGTGACAATGTTGATGAAGTGTTTGGTTGGATTGCACCTCGTTTTAATGATTATTCAACTAACCATAGCTACTTCTCGTGGTTGTTGGGTAAAAAGCGTGCTTACGATCTTGACTGCCGCATAAAGGGTGGCGAACGCCACATGATTATGAGTGCAGAATATGAGCGCGTATTCCCCATGGATATTTATCCTAGCTACTTGATAAAGGCTATCATTACAGGCGATATCGATCGTCAGGAAGCACTTGGTATTTACGAGGTGGCACCTGAAGACTTCGCAGTAGCCGAATTTATTGACTCTTCAAAGCTCGAACTTCAGCGCATCGTTCGCGAAGGACTCGACATTTTGAGAAAAGAAAACGCATAAAAAAGAATGATTAAGCAAATTTTCGACAAATTACGTCCCAGTTTTGAAGAGGGAGGTAAGCTTAAAGCTTTCCGTTCTGTGTTTGAGGGTATGGAAACATTCATGCTCGTTCCAAACACAACCTCCAAGGTGGGTGTGAGCGTACACGATGCCATCGACTCTAAACGCATCATGTCGTTCGTAGTGATTGCATTGCTTCCTGCCTTGTTGTTTGGTATGTACAACATCGGTTACCAAAATGCTTTGGCTGCTGGTAAGTTGGCAGAAACAAGCTTCTGGTCAATGTTTATCTATGGTTTCCTTTTGGTTCTTCCCAAAATCATCGTTTCGTATGTAGTGGGCTTAGGCATCGAGTTTGCCGTTGCTCAGTGGAAGCACGAGGAAATTCAAGAAGGTTATTTGGTAACAGGTATGCTCGTACCTCTCATCGTGCCCGTTGGTTGTCCGCTTTGGATGCTTGCTTTGGCAGTAGCCCTCTCCGTTACCTTCTGTAAGGAAATCTTTGGTGGTACTGGTATGAACATCTTCAATCCAGCCTTAGTTGCTCGTGCTTTCCTCTTCTTCTCATACCCTACAAGCATGAGTGGTGATAAGGTGTGGGTAGCATCAAATGAGGTTCTTGGTTTCGGCTATAATTTGCCTGATGGTATGACAGCAGCAACACCGCTTGGTCAAGCAGCCGCAGGTATTACCGATGGCATGGCAAGCTTCAGCGACATGGTTTATGGTTTGATTCCTGGTTCAATCGGTGAAACTTCAGTAATAGCCATTGCCATTGGAGCCGTTATTCTGCTCTATACACAAATTGCCTCATGGCGAACCATGGTAAGCGTATTCGTAGGTGGCATCATTATGGCTGTCTTGTTCAATATGCTCAATATGGAAACTAATGCAGTTGCACAGTTGCCTTGGTACGAACACATTGCAACAGGTGGTTTTTGCTTCGGTGCAGTGTTTATGGCAACAGACCCTGTTACAAGTGCACGCACTGAAAAGGGTAAGTACATCTATGGTTTCCTCATTGGTGCCTTGGCAATCCTTATTCGTGTGCTCAACCCCGGTTATCCCGAAGGTATGATGCTCGCAATCCTCTTTATGAACATGTTCGCACCGCTGATTGACTATTGTTTCGTACAGAGCAACATCAACAAGCGTTTGAACCGAGCAAGTAAGTAACACAATTATGACGTTCTCAATCAAAGCTTCGTAAGGCGTATTTCACAGAAAAATTGCGCTAAGACAAAGCACCTGATTTGAGAAATCAAAAGATTTGAACAATGAATACGAACAAAAATTCATACACAATTGTATATGCTGCGGTGATGGTAGTTATCGTAGCGTTCTTGCTCGCTTTTGTTTCGTCAGCACTCAAACCCACGCAAGACAAGAATGTGGCTCTCGATAAGAAGAAACAAATTCTTGCAGCTCTCAACGTAAGAGGTTTGAAGGATGCACAGTCCATCGAAGCTAAATACAACGAATACGTTGTAGCAGATATGGTTGTTAAAGCAGACGGTACAGAAGTTAAAGATGGTAAGGGCAAGGAAAACGATGGTTTCAAGGTAGAAAACAAAGACATAAAGGCAGATAACCTTCCCGTGTATGTTTGCCAAGTAGATGGTGAAACAAAATACGTTGTTCCAATGACTGGTCGTGGTCTTTGGGGTGGTCTTTGGGGTTACATGGCAGTAAATGCCGACCTTCAAACTGTTTTTGGTGCATATTTCTCTCATGAAAGCGAAACTGCAGGTTTGGGAGCTTTGATTGCCGAACAAAAATTCCAAGATGAATTTAAGGGCAAGCACCTTTTTGCCGATTCCACTTCACAAGACATTGCATTGACTGTTGTTAAGAACGGAAACATCAAGCCTGGACAAGAAAACGTGCAGGTTGATGGTATCACTGGCGCCACATTAACCTCGGTAGGTGTTGCCAACATGGTACACGATGGTTTGCAGCAGTATGTAAAGTATTTTGCAAGTTTGAAAAAATAAAAAGAAAAGTAATGTGTGTAGTCTTCATAGCATGTTTCAATGACACATGCATTGAAAGTATAAAAAGAGTAGGGTAGTAACAGTAGTAGTTTGAGAGATGCCTCTTTAATAAGCATCCTCTTTCTTCAACACAGCGTTAAAGCCTTCAATCTTTCAACACTACTTTCAATAAACAATACACACACGCTTAATCATAAATCTCTAAGTTCTTAAAGACATGAGTTTATTTTCAAAAGAAAACAGAGAAGCCTTGATCGGGCCACTCAATTTGAACAACCCTGTAGCTGTTCAAGTGTTGGGTATCTGTTCGGCTTTGGCTGTAACCTCACAGTTAGAGCCCGCCATCGTGATGGGACTTTCTGTTACAGTGATTACGGCATTTGCAAATGTAATTATATCATTGATTCGCAAAACCATTCCTAACCGCATCCGCATCATCGTGCAGCTCGTAGTAGTTGCAACATTGGTAACATTGGTTTCGCAAGTCCTCAAGGCTTATGCTTACGATGTTAGCGTACAGCTCTCAGTTTACGTAGGTCTTATCATCACAAACTGTATCTTGATGGGTCGTCTCGAAGCCTTTGCCATGATGAATGGTCCTTGGGAGTCATTCCTCGATGGTATCGGTAATGGTCTTGGCTACGCTTGGGTACTTGTAGCCGTAGGTTTCGTTCGCGAACTCTTTGGCAGTGGCACCTTGTTTGGGTTGCGTGTCATCCCCGAAAGCATCTATGCAGAGAATGGTGGTTTCTACGTAAACAATGGTATGATGACCATGCCCGCAATGGCACTTATCCTTGTTGGTTGCTTAATTTGGGCACAACGTGCATATAACGACCGTAAGGAGAACAAGAAGTAAAACACAAATGTTGCAAGTACTCTTCAAAATCGCATATCATCTATATCTATATATATAGGTGTGTAATAAGGAAAAGCTTGCAACGTGAAATAACAAAAATATGGAACATCTTATAAGTCTGTTCGTCCGCTCCATCTTTGTGGACAATATGATATTTGCGTTCTTCTTGGGTATGTGCTCTTATCTGGCAGTATCCAAGAACGTAAAGACAGCTCTTGGCTTGGGTGTGGCAGTAACCTTTGTGTTGCTCATCACCGTTCCGGTAGATTACTTGTTGCAGACCAAAGTGTTAGGTCCCGACTGTATTCTTCCTGGTGTAGACCTGTCATTCCTCTCATTCATCCTCTTCATTGCCGTAATTGCGGGTATCGTACAGTTGGTTGAAATGATCGTTGAGCGTTTTTCTCCATCATTGTATGCAGCATTGGGTATATTCCTTCCCTTGATTGCTGTGAACTGTGCCATCATGGGTGCCAGTCTCTTTATGCAACAGCGCATAGGTATGGAGCCTGGTAGCACACAGTATATTGGCAACGTAGGCGATGCATTGGTTTACGCATTGGGTTCAGGTATTGGTTGGCTTCTCGCCATTGTAGCACTTGCTGCCATTCGCGAGAAAATGGCTTACACCAACGTTCCCAAGCCCTTGCAAGGTCTTGGCATCACCTTTATCACAGTAGGTTTGATGGCAATGGCCTTCATGTGCTTCTCAGGTTTGAACATCTAATCACAACAAGAAGAAACAATGGATTTGAATTTAATTTTATCAAGTATCGGAGTATTCTTGGTGATTATACTCCTCTTGGTTGTCATTCTGTTGGTTGCTAAAAAATACCTTTCGCCCAGTGGCAAGGTAAGCATCACAATCAATGGTAAAGACAAAATCGAGGTAGAGCAAGGCGGTAGCCTTTTGTCTACACTCTCTGAAAATGGTATCTACCTTCCTTCAGCCTGTGGTGGTAAGGGTAGCTGCGGTCAGTGCAAGTGCCAAGTACCTGAGGGCGGTGGTGAAATTCTCGACTCAGAAAAGGGTCAGTTCACACGCAAGCAGATTAAAGACCATTGGCGCTTAGGTTGCCAGTGCAAAGTTAAGGGCGATCTTGAAATTCAGGTACCCGATAGCGTTATGGGCGTTAAGGAGTACGAATGTACTGTAATCAGCAATAAGAACGTTGCCACCTTTATTAAGGAGTTTAAGGTACAGTTACCTGCTGGTGCACACATGGATTTCCTTCCTGGTTCTTATGCACAGATTAAGATTCCTGCATTCAGCATGGATTATGATAAGGACATCGACAAGAGCCTCATTGGTGATGAATATTTGCCCGCTTGGGAGAAGTTTGGACTCTTCCCCTTGAAGTGTGTCAACACCGAGCCTACAGTACGTGCTTACTCAATGGCAAACTACCCTGCTGAGGGTGATGTGTTTATGCTCACCGTGCGTATTGCAACCCCTCCCTTCAAGGCAGACCGCAGTGGTTTTATGGAAGTAAATCCTGGTATCGCTTCATCATACATCTTCACACTCAAACCGGGTGACAAGGTAATCATGAGTGGTCCTTATGGCGATTTCCATCCCCACTTCGACTCAAAGAAGGAAATGATTTGGGTAGGTGGTGGTGCAGGTATGGCACCGCTTCGTGCACAGATTATGCACATGACTCGCACTTTAAACACTCGTGATCGCGAAATGCACTACTTCTATGGTGCACGTGCATTGAACGAAGTTTTCTACCTCGATGACTTCCTTCAGTTGGAAAAAGAATTCCCCAACTTCCACTTCCATTTGGCTCTCGACCGTCCCGACCCTGCAGCTGATGCAGCTGGCGTGAAGTACACAGCAGGTTTCGTACACCAAGTAATGTACAACACCTACCTCAAGGATCATGAAGCACCTGAGGATATCGAATACTACATGTGTGGTCCTGGTCCCATGTCAAAAGCTGTTGTAGGTATGCTCGATAGTTTAGGCGTTGAGCCAGAAAGTATTATGTACGATAACTTCGGTGGTTAATAACAAACCACAGAAAACCTATACTAAGCATTAACAAAGTCGCTGAATTTCAGCGACTTTGTTGCGTTATAGAAAATCACTTGTTGTGGTTTGTTATAGGTTTGTTATAGGTTTATTTGAAGCAGCTATGTCACCCAGATGTCACCCGAGTATGTCCCCCGAAAAATAAAGGGCAAGCGACGCAAATATCGCTTACCCTTTACCTGTAATTGCAGTTTACCATAAGGCGACCTTACCGCCAATGCCTAAATCTAGAGTTGCTGTTGCAATGCCCAAAGCACGGAATACACGGCTCATAGTGTAGAGTGTTGGTGAGCATCGTCCGTTTTCCAATTTGCATATTTGTGAACGTTTTACACCGATTTTTTCTCCTAGCTCTTCTTGCGTGAGGTTGTGCTGAATGCGAGCCTTTTTTATAGCTTCACCAATTTTGTAGGCGTGCAAAGCTTCTTCTACTTCATTGTCAAACTTATCCCTTTCTGGGGTTCCTTTTACCCCTATGATATTGTCCGTTACCTCATCTAAGGAGTAGATTTTCATGTTTCCTAATTGTTTCATATTTATTCCTCTTTAAGCTCAAAATATCTTCTGCCTTTGCAATCTCCTTGGGAGGGGTCTTTTGCGTTTTTTTGATTATGCCGTGAGTCGCTATAACCAAAGTCCCTTTCTCTGTATCCCAAAAAGCAAACAATCTATAGGCGATGCCATTGTAGAGTGTTCTAAACTCCCAAATGTCGGAATTTTCCAACTTTTTAAAGAGTTCCTTGTTTTTCTCTCCTCCTGTCACTCTCCAAATGTTGTACAAGACTTTCTTTTGTGCTTGTTTAGGTATGTTTTGAAGGAATTGTTTGGCATCCTCCAATAATACAAGTTGAAATGTTGCCATATCATTATATCTGCTTCCAGTACAAAGGTAGTAATTTGTTTCCTAAAAAGCAAACTCTAATTCCGTATTTATTTCTGCTAGTATTGTTTAGTATCAGCGTGTTCATATATTTAGGTCTATAGCTGGTAATATCTAACATCCTTTGTTCACAAAAAAAGACCTCTAAAAAGCAGTTGTGTAAACAAAGCACTTATTTTGTTTGGCGTTCTTCGCAGTTATTTCTATCTTTGCAAGGTTTTTGACTGAAAATTGTCAACCAAAAAATTTCAAGCTATATAATCATAGTTTGTAAGAATACAACCAATATACCCTAATCATAAAAAGCTTTATAGCTGAAGAACAAGCATTTGGATGTATGCTAAAAACAACCTAATGTAAAAAACAGTATTTTATGCAATAAAACAAATGGTTGTGCGTTAGTATATCTATAAAGGAAACAAAACAAACAAATATGAATCAATTGGGATTACTCTATATAGGCATAGCTTTTGTCATAAGTTGGCTCGTGACATTTTGCGCAATGCCTTGGTTACTCAAGTTGTGTAAAAGAAGAGGATTGTATGATATACCCGATGAACGTAAGGTTCACCACGGCAATAACATACCACGTTTAGGCGGTGTAGCATTTGTCCCCTCAATGCTCGTGGGCGTAGCCGTTTCGTTTGTTGCCCTCTATGGTGGAAAACCAGATGCTGTTACCTATTTTAGCATGCCTACACTGATGGTCCTTATTGGCATGTTTATGCTCTACCTTATAGGTATACTCGACGATTTGTTTGGCATGAAAGCAGGCGTAAAATTTGCTATTCAGTTTATTGTGTCCATGCTATTGCCTTGTTGCGGACTCTATATCAGTAATTTCCATGGTGTGTTTGGCTTGTATGAATTACCCCTTTGGGTGGGTTATGCAATAACCGTTTTCATCTCATTGGTAATCGTAAATGCTGTAAATCTCATTGATGGCATCGACGGCTTAGCATCAAGTCTTGCATTCTTAGCCATTCTGTGCTTCGGTATACTTTATTTTGCACATGGAGTAAAGCTCACCTCACTTTATTGTGCAGGGCTTTGTGGTAGCGTGTTAGCCTTTATGTATTATAATCTTTTTGGCAAAGAGTCGAAAAGCACAAAGACCTTTATGGGCGATACCGGTAGTCTAACATTAGGCTATGCCTTAGCTTTTTTAGCAATTCGTTTTGTGATGTATTCGCCCGAGGAGTGTGGTATCACCTTTATAAACACACCCTGTGTGCCACTCTTAGTACCCTTCACATTGTTAGCTGTGCCATGTTTCGACCTCGTTCGTGTAGCATTCGTCAGATTGTTTCATGGCTTACCAATCTTCCATCCAGACAAAAGACACATTCACCATAAATGCTTGCGTGCAGGCTTTTCAATGCACGCTTCATTAGCACTTATCGTAGGCTTTCAGCTATTTTTAATTGTAGCAACCTACGCATTGGTAGTAGCTAACGTATCGGGTTGGGTATATCCCATCTTTGACGTTGCACTTTATCTTCTCTTTGTACTCTGGCTCGATAAAAAAGAACCCAAAAGCTGAGAAAAAAGAAAAAGAGTGCCCCTTCCCGACCATGCAATGTAAGCTTCATAGCTTTTGCAGGACTATACATGGTGAGGCGTTATAAAAAACATTCAGATAAAATTCTATGCAAAACAAAGAGAACTGCAAGGTTACTTTTTCACTTGTAATTTATAAACAAGACATAAGCGAAATACGCAAGGTGTTACAATCTATCTTGTTATATAAACACGAAAAGAGAATCTTTGTGGTTGACAATTCTCCCGCTGACTACGACGCATCGCAACTTTGCCAAATGGATGCCAGTATCATCTATAAACATCTGCCTCAAAATGTAGGTTTTGGCAAGGCACATAACATAGCCATTGCCGAGGCAGCCAAGCTCAATAGTCAGTTCCATGTGATTGTAAATCCCGACATTCATTATGCTACAGATGTGGTTGAACCCATGTTGCATTATATGGAACAAAATCCTGAAATTGGCGAAATGATGCCTCGCATACTTTATCCTAATGGTAAAGAGCAACATTTACCCAAACTGATGCCTACGCCCAAATTGCTTGTAGCACGGCGTATGAAAAAGTTCTTGCCCAAATGGCATGCACATCACATGGCTCGTTTTGAAATGCGCAGTATGCGACAAGATAAAGCTTACGATGTAGGACACGTTTCAGGATGTTTTGCCATGTTTCGCATGGAAGCTTTGAAATTTGCCAAAGGCTTTGACGATCGGTTCTTTATGTATTTTGAGGACACAGACCTTTCACGTCGCATCCACACACGCTACCGCACGGTTTATTATCCCATGGTGACAGTTAACCACGACTATGGCAATGGAGCAAGTAGAAACACACGTTTGTTTTTCATCTTCCTCACCTCGCTCGCGCAGTATTTTAACAAGTGGGGTTGGTTTTTCGATAAAGAGCGACGTGCGTGTAACAAAAAGTTTCTGAAACAAATAGATCTTTAATTATATCTTTAAAAACATGCTTCAACGCATACTTAACATAAGTTTTGCCTGTGTGCTTGCTATGACATGTTTCGTGTCATGTTCGTTGTTTAAAGGCGAGAAGAAAGAGTCAGACAACTATAGCGACCATCGTAAGGCAATGGAGGTAGAAGCGCAAAGCAAATTGCAAACGGCACGCATTTTTTTAAGAAAAGGCGATTTTTCTCAAGCCAAAAAAACAATTGAGGCAATGCGTAAAAAAGATTATTTGGCTATAAAAGCACGCCAAGAAGGCATCTTGTTAATGGACTCCATCTGTTTGCAAGAAGCAAAAGTTCATCTCACACAGACCGATAGCTTGCAACGAATAGGGGCAGCATCAAATACTCAATTAGAAGAAGCTTGCCAAAAAGTGCAATTCTACGAACGTAAGTTGCAATTTGACAAACAACGATAGATTCGTGTTAATGTGCTAATGCCATGTGCGGTAATGGGCGGTATCAAAACATAGCGCTCGCCATGGCATTAGCACATTGAGTAGGTATTAACCCATTAGCACATTTGCACATTGAAAAACGATATATCAAAAACATTTAGCCAATCACTTAACGATTCGCAACTTGAGGCTGTCACCTATTGTGATGGCCCCTCGTTAGTTATAGCAGGTGCAGGATCGGGAAAGACACGTGTGCTCACCTATAAAATAGCTTATCTGCTTGAATGCGGTTTCCATCCATGGAGTATCTTGGCGTTAACCTTTACCAACAAGGCAGCTCGCGAGATGAATAATCGTATTTCAGAGATATGCAATGATAAAGTAGATTGTCGCGGACTATGGAGTGGCACATTCCATAGCATCTTTGCACGTCTGTTGCGTATGGAACACGAGGCTGTGAATTATCCACAGGATTTTACCATTTATGATGCAGCAGATGCAAAATCATTGGTGAAAACCCTTGTGAAAGAGCTGATGCTCGATGAAAAGATTTATAAACCAGCAAGTGTTATCGGTCGCATCTCCGAGGCTAAAAACCACCTCATCGTTCCTGCAGCATACAATGCCGATGCAAGCATTATTCGCCGCGATAAAAGCGAGAACATGGAAATGGTGGGAAAAATCTATACACTCTATCAGCAACGCTTGCGTGCTGCAGGTGCCATGGACTTTGACGACCTGTTGCTAAACACCTTCTTACTCTTGCGTGACAATCCTGAGGTGCGCGAGCGCTATGTGAACCGTTTTAGCTATATCTTGGTTGATGAGTATCAAGACACAAACATGGCACAACACCGCATTCTCTCGTTGCTCACCCAGCCTCAATCACGCATATGTGTAGTAGGCGATGACGCGCAGAGCATCTATGGTTTCCGTGGAGCTGACATAACCAATATTCTGAATTTTAAAGAACAATACCCCACCGCTCGCATCATCAAGTTAGAGTGTAATTATCGTTCCACACAAACCATAGTCGAAGCAGCCAACTGCATCATTCGTAATAATGTAGGGCAGATACCCAAAAAAGTATACTCGCAAGGCAAAGAAGGCGACCCCATCGAAGTATTCAATGCAAAGACCGATAAAGAAGAAGCCTACAAAATAGTAGCACACATAGCCAAACTCTTGCGCAAGGACGGAATCTCACACAGCGACATCGCTGTGCTTTATCGCACCAATGCACAAAGTCGTGTCATAGAAGAAGCCTTGCAAAGTAGCAACATACCTTATCGCATCTATGGTGGACTATCTTTTTACCAACGCAAGGAGATAAAAGACGTTTTGGCATATTGCCGTCTCATAACCAACCCCGATGACGAGGAAGCCTATCGTCGCATCATAAACTATCCAGCACGCGGCATCGGTGCCACAACCATCCAAAAAATTAAGTTAGCGGCAGTCGAACATGAGGCAAGCATGTGGCAAGTAACAAGCAATCCTGTGCAGTATGGCTTAGCACTCAACAAAGGCTCTTTAGCTAAGTTAACTGCCTTTTGCACACTCATCAACACCTTACGCGAGGAAAGTCAAACGCTAACTGCCTCCAAACTTGTACGCGACATCGTGAACAAAAGTGGCATTCAGGTGGAGTTTACCCGCGAACGCAGTGCAGAGAATATCTCGCGCCAGGAAAATGTCGAGGAATTGTTAGGCTCCATCCAGTCGTTCGAGCATGACCGAATGGAAGAGGACAATCAGCGATATGTTTCGCTCGCAGAATTTCTTACAACCGTTTCGCTACTCTCAGATGCCGATGTAAAAGACGATGGCACTCCCCGTGTAACACTGATGACCGTGCATGCAGCTAAAGGTCTTGAGTTCAAAGCCGTTTTTGTAACTGGTATGGAAGAAGACCTTTTCCCCAATGCCAATGCGAAACTTTATCGCAAGGAAATGGAGGAAGAGCGTCGTCTGTTTTACGTAGCCGTAACCCGAGCCAAGGAATATTGTTATCTTAGTTACGCCGAAACACGTTATCGTTATGGTGAATTTCAGCTTTGTGACCCCAGTCCATTTATTGGCGAAATTGACGAAAAATACCTCGATCGTCATGACAAGTACCCCCAAACCTCAGGCATCCAACAGCGTGGAGGCTATGCATCAGGGCGTAACTATTACGAAGAGCAAGACTACACAAGCAGCCGTTATGGCGCACGTCGAGCAACGAGTTATCGCGATAGGTCGACAAACTTCGATAACTTTTTTGGTTCACCCTCTGACGATGAATTTCGCAGTGCGATGCGTGGCGAAACAAGTGTGCAACATAGTTATGGAGGCAACTATGGAGACCTCCACAGCAACGCGGGCAGTCAATATCGTCGCAACAAGTATCAAGCCGATTACACCCCCAAGCGTGTAGCGCCTATTGAGCCACCTGCTGGTTTCGTCAAGTCGGGTGTGCGTCGAAAAAGCACCATTTCAGCAACCACCTCAGCAACCTCAACAAGTGGTGGTGCTTATGCCATTGGCACAAAAGTGCAACATGCACGTTTTGGCACAGGCACCGTGGTTGGTACAGAAGGAGCTGGAGACAATGCCAAAGTGAGAGTAGACTTTGGAGCAGCAGGGGTTAAGAATCTACTTGTGAAGTTTGCTAACCTCACAGAAGTGTGAACTATTAAGTTGGGTACTGGTGAACTACCGCTAAGTCTTTAGCTTAGCAGTAGTTCACCAGTATCACTTTTAGTACCATCTAATTGCTTAGACAATTTAGTAATGTCCAAAAATAACTTGCGCAGAAATAGGTCATGATTTTTCATACGAAAATTATTTGTGCCGTTTTGTAATCTCACAGCATAAGTTTTATAT